>CAVRWR010000183.1:0-13333 GCA_963724445.1 uncultured cyanobacterium
ATTAACTGCTTCGATCATGGCTATAAATTTATTATGACTATTTTTTATCTTGTAACCAACATAAATAGTCAAGGTGAAAATAGTAGGTATAAAATCGGGAAGAAATCGGGAAAATTATAAATTTAATATTTATTAATCTAGAGTATAATCGCGATCACAGCTAAAGAGAAATTCATCGGTAATCATGGAGTTAAAAACTTTTTTATTTTCCGATCTAGTAGCACTCCCAGGTTTAAGATGCACGAAAATCAATCTTCTCAAAAGCCAATTTCTTTAACTAAAAATGTTCTTATTAAGCATCAGAATATTAATCAAGAGATAAATTCCTCAACAGCATCAGATGATACCTCGCTACAGTGTAAGTTTTTGGGGGATAGTCAGTTTTTTACAGGAGAAGTGGAGCTTTTTTTTCAATTTTCGATTGATTTACTTTGTATTGCTGGCTTTGATGGTTTTTTCAAATGTCTTAATCCCGCTTGGTCAAAAACATTTGGTTATAGCGATGCGGAACTATTGGCAAAACCTTACTTGGAATTTGTTCATCCAGAAGATATCTCTGCTACTATTGCCGAAGCCAAGAAACTAGAAACAGAATGTCAAACCATCGAGTTTCAAAATCGTTATCGCTGTAAAGAAGGTTCTTATCGCTGGTTGAGTTGGAATGTAACGGCAGTTCCAGAAAAACAGATTTTGTATTGTCTTGCCCGCGATATTACCCAAAACAAGCAACGAGAAGCAGAATTACATCAAAGCCAGAAGCAGCTTGCTGATGTTCTCAATAATGCTGTAATTGGCATTCATTTGGAAGGGGCTGATGGCAAAATTTTGTGGGCAAATCAAAGGGAACTAAATTTATTGGGATATACTAGCGAAGAATATATCGGTCATCATATTGCTGAATTTCATGCCGATGGAGATGCGATCGCCGATATTCTTCAGAAGTTAAATAATCAAGAAACCCTCAATAACTTTGAAGCCAATCTTCGCTGTAAAGATGGCTCGATTAAACAAGTTCTGATTAATTCCAATGTACGTTGGCAAGGGGATGAATTTATTCATACTCGCTGCTTTACCAGCGACATTACCGAGCGCAAACAATTAGAACAGCAATTACGACAATCTGTTGAATATTTATCTAACCTAAAATTTGCTTTAGATCGCTCGGCAATTGTAGCAATTACAGACCGACAAGGCTTCATTACTGAAGTAAATGACCAATTTTGCCAGTTATCTCAATACTCCCGTCAAGAGTTATTGGGTCAAGATCATCGTCTGATTAACTCTGGTTATCATGCCCCAAGTTTCTTTAAAAATTTATGGTCTACCATTGCCCGTGGCAAGGTATGGAAGGGAGAAATCAAAAATCGTGCTAAGGATGGTACTTACTACTGGGTAGATACCACCATCGTGCCTTTTTTAGACGATCGCGGTCAACCAATTCAATATTTAGCCATCCGCTTTGATATTACCGCACGCAAACAAATTGAAGAGGAATTAAGACAAAAAGAAGAACGTTGGCAATTAGCACTACAAGGTAATAACGATGGAATTTGGGATTGGAATGTGCAAACTAACGAGGTCTTTCTCTCCTCTCGTTGGAAGTCGATGTTAGGTTACGAAGAACATGAAATTAGTAATCATCTGGATGAATGGTCGAAACGAGTTCATCCCGACGATTTGGAAGCCGCTATACAAGATATTCAAAAACATCTGACTCGGAAAACTGATTACTACATCAACGAGCATCGAGTACAGTGTAAAGATGGGGGCTACAAGTGGATTCTAGATCGAGGTAAAGCTCTCTGGGATGAAGCAGGTAATCCCTTACGTATGGTTGGTTCCCATACTGATATTACCGATCGCAAAACAGCAGAAGACAAATATCGCCATATTTTTGATCACGCAAACGAGGGTATCTTTCAATCTTCTCCTCAAGGATTTTATCTGACTGTTAATCCAGCCATGGCAGAAATATATGGATATAATTCTCCTCAGGAATTGCTGGAAAATATTGTTGACATTGGCAAACAAATTTATGTCTCTCCAGAGAATCGTGCTGAATTAAATCGCCGACTGGAACGAGAAGATTTTGTTAACAATTTTGAGTCGCAAGTTTACCGCCAAGATGGTGCGGTAATTTGGATTTCCGAAAATGTGCGTGTAATACGCGATCAAAATGGTAGCATCCTCCACTATGAAGGCTTTGTCATCGATATCAGCGATGTCAAACACCGCGAAACAGAGCGCAAACAAGCCCAGGCAAAAGAACATCAACTAAAGTCAGCACTGGAAAATGCAGTAGAGGGAATTGGGTTTCTGGACACTCAAGGCTGTTATCTCCAGGTTAATCAAGCCTACGCCAAGATTACAGGCTATTTACCAGAGGAAATGATTGGTATGAACTGGCAAGTTACGGTTCATCCAGAAGATTTAGAATTATTGCTTGCGGCTTATGAGCAAATGTTAACCGAGGGCAAGGTCGAAGTTGAAGCTAAAGGCGTGCGTAAAAATGGTTCGATCTTTCACAAACAATTAGTGATGATTACTGCTTACAACGAAGAGAGGAAATTCATCGGTCATTACTGCTTCATGAAAGACATTACTTGTCGCAAACAAAGAGAAGAAAGATTGCGACTATTAGAATCAGTGGTAGTTAATGCCAATGACGCAGTTTTAATTACGGAAGCCGAAACGATTAATGAGCCAGGACCAGGAATTATTTATGTCAATGATGCTTTTACTAAGATGACAGGTTATACCCTTGAGGAAGTGCGGGATAAATCTCCTCGCATCCTCCAGGGTAAAAGATCTCAACGTTCGGAACTCAATAAAATTCGCTATGCTCTAGAAAACTGGCAATCGGTTCAGGTTGAATTGATTAATTATCGTAAAGATGGTTCGGAGTTTTGGGTCGAGATTAATATTACCCCTGTCGCTAATGAAAAAGGTTGGTATACTCACTGGGTAGCCATACAAAGAGATGTAACCGAGCGTAAGCTGGCAGAAGAACAATTACGACTGCAAATGCGGCGATCGCAATTATTTGCTGATATCTCTCTTAAAATTCGTCAGTCTTTGCAGTTAGAAGATATTTTAAAAATTACCACCAATGAATTACAACAACTACTAGATGCCGACCGAGTTTTAATTCTACGTCTAGAAGCACCACAAACTTTATCTATTATTCAAGAAACTGTCAAACCAGGATGGGATGCTTTGCTTGAGAGGGAGATTATCGTTGAGGACAAATGTCTGGATGAAGAATATCTGCTCAAATATCCCCAGGGTAGAGTCTATATCCCTAACTGATGTGGAGAATGCCGAGGTAGAGCGATGCTTGATTGACTTACTGCATAAGTCTCAAGTCAAATCTAAGCTGGTCATTCCTTTACTACTTCACGAAAAACTATTGGGCATGATTGTCATTCATCAATGTTCCCATATCCGCCATTGGTCTGATTGGGAAATTGACCTGTTAAAAGAAATCGCCAACCAAATTTCGATCGCTTTAGGGCAAAGCTATTTAGTTAAAACCCTTGATAATTTTAGTATTAATCTTAAGCATCTACATCGCATTAATACGAGCAATTATGCCAGTTTTGACAATTTATTTAACGACTGTCTCGCTACGGGATGTGAAATGTTTGATATGTCAACGGGGATTATCAGTCAGATTGAAGGCGAATCCTATAAAATTCAAGCTGTGCAATCATCCTTAGAATTTTTAGAGGTTGGCTTAGAGTTTAGCGTCAAAGATACTTACTGTGCTGCTGTCATTCAAGAAAAAAGCACAATTACTTATACTCGGGTGAGTGATATCGAATCAATGCAAACCCATCCAGTCTATCAAAATCTCCAGTTAGAGTCATATATCGGCACTCCTATCTTCGTTAATGGTGCAGTTTATGGCACACTCAATTTTTCTTCCATCCAACCAAGAGCGAACAATTTTCAGATTCAAGAATTAGAAGCGATTGAATTAATGGCGCAAAGCATCGGCAAATTTATTGCTGCTTATCAAACTGAGATGCAGCGTCAACAAGCAGAATTAGCCTTGCGAGAAAGTGAAGCTAGATTCCGCACTATGGCTGATAGTGCGCCAGTGTTGTTATGGATATCTGGTACGGATAAACAATATACCTTTTTCAATCAATTTTGGCTCAAATTTACTGGACGTGCTTTAGAACAAGAACTGGGCAACGGTTGGGCTGAAGGAGTTCATCCCCACGATTTTCAACACTGTCTAGAAACTTACGAAACAGCATTCGATCGCCGAGAACAGTTTAAAATGGAATATCGTTTACGTCGGGCCGATGGTCAATATCGATGGTTATTAGATTCGGGCATTCCCAGAATAACTTCCAATGGAGACTTTTTAGGCTATATTGGCTCTTGCATCGATATTAGCGATCGCAAACAAAATGAAGAAACTCTCCGCAAACAGGCAACTCAACAGGCTGTAATTGCTGCATTAGGGCAATCTGCCCTTACTGCCTCCGACTTAGACTCACTAATGAATCAAATCATCATGGCATTAGCTTGCACCCTAGAGTTGGAGTGCTGTAAGATTCTCGAACTTTTGCCCGAACAAAATGAACTTCTACTGAGGGCAGGTATAGGTTGGCAAGCAGGACTAGTTGGTCGAGGGACAGTTAGTGGGGACATCAATTCTCAGGCTGGTTACACCCTTCTTAGTTCCGAACCTGTTATTGTCCAAGACCTCCGCACCGAAACTCGGTTTAACAATTCACCCCTATTACAGCAACACAAGATTGTCAGTGGCATGAGCGTCGTCATTCATGGCAAAGATCGACCTTTTGGTGTTTTAGGAGTTCATAGCACTCAAGCACAAATTTTTAGCCCAGACGATATTAATTTTTTACAGGCAGTTGCCAATATTCTCTCGACTGTGATCGAACAAAAGCAAGCAGAAACAGCTTTGCAAAAAAGTGAGAAACGCTGGGCAACTCTGACGAAAACATTACCAGTCGGTATCTTTCTGACCGATTCAGAAGGAAACTGTAGCTATGTCAATGAATCTTGGTCTGAGATTGCAGGACTGAGCAGTCAAGAAGCTGCTGGACAGGGTTGGGTAAAAGCCTTGTATCCTGAAGATCGCGATCGCGTTTTTACTGAATGGTATCAAGCTGCCCAAAATAATCTCTCTTTTCGTTCTGAATATCGGTTTCTTTGTTCCGATGGCAAAATCACTTGGGTTTACGGTCAGGCGATCGCCGAAACAACATCAGACGGTGAAATAACAGGATATATCGGTACGATTACTAACATTACCGAACGGCTGAAAATTGAGGAAATGAAACAGGCTTTAGAGCGAGAAAAGGAAATGAGCGAACTTAAATTGCGCTTTTTCTCTATGGCTTCCCATGAATTTCGTACCCCTTTGAGTATTATTACTTTTGCCGCTCAAGTGTTAGAAAATTCCGAACCAGAATGGCTAGACCAGAAAAAAATACGCAATATCAACCGTATTAAAGATTCTGCTCAGAAAATTACCCAGATGCTCACAGATGTTTTAACCCTTGCTAGAGCCGAAGCCGAGAAATTAGAACTTAAACCAATCACCATAAATTTAGAGTCAATTTTGTCAACAGATTGTGGAAGAAATTAAGACTACAAGACCCGAAAATTCGGCGATTTCCTTTGTATACAAAGGAAATCGCCATGATGAGGTTTATTTAGATGCCAAGCTCTTGCATTCGATCTTAATCAATCTTCTCTCCAATGCAGTTAAATATTCTCCTCAAGGAAAGAAAGTAAACTTTGAGGTGGAATTTCAGGCTGAGTCAGTAGTATTTACTATTAAAGATCAGGGAATTGGTATTCCTATCTCAGACCAAGCCCATTTATTTGAAGCATTTCATCGTGGTGAGAACGTTGGCAGAATCGATGGCACAGGATTAGGATTGGCGATCGTCAAAAGGTGTGTTGATTTGCAAGGAGGACGAATCATCTGTGACAGTTACCCAGAAAAAGGAACAACTTTTATCGTCTCTCTTCCCATAAGTAGTTAAGGATTGAGATCACAGACTTGATTGTCTTTAGTAACTTATACTTAGTTAATTCTTCAAGGGTTATAACAACCCAAAATTGTTTCTAAGCCTTGTGTTTATTGGTATCTTTACTGAGAAATTTTGCTTATGAGACTCCTATTAGTTGAAGACGATATCGGTTTAGCTGAAGTCTTAGCAGAAGCCTTAAGTGATTATGGTTATGCTGTTGACATGGTTCATGATGGCGAAATGGGCTGGGAGCAAGCGAGCAGAGAAGATTATTGCACAATTTTGCTGGATGTCAATTTACCCAAGCTAAACGGTATTGAATTATGTAAAAAATTGCGTTCTCATGGCTATACAATACCAATTTTGATGATGACGGCGCGTGATGCCAATACGGATAAGGTAGTTGGTTTAGATGCTGGTGCTGATGATTATGTAGTCAAACCAGTGGATTTACTAGAATTAATGGCAAGAATTCGCGCCCTAATGAGACGGGGTAATGTCTCTGCTGAAACTAACTTAGTTTGGGGAGATTTAATTTTAGAACCTAGCAGCCATGAAGCAAGCTACAAAGACAAAAAATTAGACCTTACTCCCAAAGAGTTTGCTTTACTCGAATTATTTTTACGTAGTGGCAAAAGAGTTTTAAGTCGTCCCGCTATTATTAGTCATCTTTGGGCAACAGAAGAACCCCCTAGCGAAGAAGCAGTTAAAGCTCATATTAAATATTTGCGCCAAAAGCTAAGAACAGTTGGTACCCCTGATGATTTGATTGAAACCGTTCGCGGTTTAGGCTATCGTCTAAAAACCCAATAACAAATTTCCTTTCACTTTGATGTAGGTTTCATCTACACGCCAAGAATCATTAGTCGGCTTCAGATAATTTCGGCTTCTTTTTTCTGATTCTGGAGCATAGACCATAACCCATCTGTAAATTGTGGTATGGTCTACAGATAGACCTCTTTCTATAATTATTTCTTCGAGATTTCTGTAACTCAAAGCATATTTTAGACACTATCTCACACAAAGTAAAATAATCTCACTTTGGAAATGTTTCCATTTAAATGGCTGCTTTGAAGTCGAGGGACGAGGAGGTTTCCTCCGCTTGTCCAATCGACTTGTTGAGTTTATCTTGTTAGTAGCAATTAATGTCTAAATCATACTACAAGTCCATCTCAAGTTTTTGCAACAGAACAGGTACAGGCTGCTTATTGCTTAATGGTTCAGGGGTTGTGAGATCGACGTTAATCGAGTCGTTTTTAAGAATGGCAACTGCTCTTGCGTATTGAGGATCGGCTTTAGTAGCGATTAACGCAGGATTAATGCTCAGGTTTGTTTGCTCTTCACGGCTAAGGTCTACCTTAATATCAGGAGCAATACCTTTTTTATTAATATCAATGCCGCTAGGAGGATAGTAACGAGCGATCGTTACTGCCATACCAGAGCCGTCAGAAAGGGAATGAACCGACTGCACCGTACCTTTGCCGTAGGTGCGACTGCCAACTACTTTGGCACGATGATTTTCTTTCAAGGCTCCTGCCAAAATTTCGCTAGCGCTAGCAGAATAGCCGTCTACCAGCACGACTAACGGCAAGTCGGTCAATGCCTTGCCATTGGCGGCGAATTTTTCGTTACCTCCTTTGCGGTCAATCGTCGAAACGATCACGCCTTTAGGCATCCACATGCGGGCAATTTCGACACTAGAGAAGAGCAATCCACCAGGATTACCCCGCAGGTCTAAGATAAAGCCAGAAGCTTGTTTATCGCTTAAATCTGTAATCGCTTTCTGCATCTGTTCGGCGGCATGGGAACTAAATTCATCCAGCTTGATATAGCCTACCTTAGAATTTTGCTCCTCGTTGAGGGTGTAGCTAACGGAAGGAAGTTCGATCTGCGCTCTGGCGATCGCAATTTCAAAAGCGGGTTTCCCCTCACGAGCAATTTTTAGCTTTACTTCTGTGCCAACTTCTCCCTTAATTGCGGCTGAAGCCTGTTCTAAACTCATTAGCTCGGTCGTCTTGCCGTCAATTCCGACAATATGATCTCCTGCCTGCAATCCAGCTTCGCTAGCGGGAGAATTGGGTATCGGCTCAATTACCGTAAGCTGCTTAGTTTTTTGCTCCATGCCTAGCTGAATACCAATGCCTGACAATTCTCCAGAGGTTTGACTCGTTAAATCTTCATATTCTTCTGGCTCTAAAAATCTGGTGTAGGGATCTCCTAAAACTTCTAAGGACTTGCGAATTGCTTTATATGCCGATTTTTGATCGGTATAGTCCTTTTCCAGTAATTCCTGACGCTGTAGCTTCCAGTCATGATGATTGAAGCCGCGATCGACAAATTCGCTGTTAACAATCTGCCACACTTCATCAACAACGGTTTTCGGACTATCTTTTAATGCCGCATCCACAGGAGAACTGCTTTGAGATACCAGCACAGAAGTTGCAGCCAAGGCAGTCGAAGAGCTTAAAAGTTCCTGAACGGCTGCTTTTGAAGTCGATCAGTTTGAAAATCGCACCAAAATGTTTAGAGAAATAGTTCATGAGCAATATAAAGGCAATAATTACAATTTAGGTTGTCAAAAATGGATTTAGCAAATTTGGTTGGAAGCAGAGCTGGAGAATCAGTATCAGGCAGACTGAATTGTCTTTCCTTTTAAAAGTATGTCAAATATTAATCAAGAATTTGCTAAAAATAGCTTTAATAATTAATGAGAGATGCCAAAATCCGCTTTGCTCCAAGAGAAAATTCTGCGGAAAATCTTTAGTCCATGTTATACGAGCTAATCATTAATATTATGTATAACATTTTGCTTTGTTGATTGACTTAAATTTGTAGTCGCTCATACTAACAATTAGGTTCTGCTAGCAATAAAATCGAGCATTATTTGACGGTGAATATCTCCTAGAGGTTTATTGGCGATCGCTTTAGTTGAATAGGCAAACCCCTGCTGTATTTCGGCGATTGTTAATAATTTCAAATCCCAGCCCTCTTGCAAATTTAACTCGGCAACAGACACGTTTAAGGGACAAGAATAGATGTGGCGAACATATTTACCCGCGCGACTACAGCAAAACTTAGTTAGTCCTTCAACCGAATAGTCAATTTCTTCGCTTAATTCTCTTCTAAGTGCAGCTTCTGGTGACTCTCCAGGTTCTATATGACCACCAAAAAAAGCCCAGACTCCAGGATAGATAATTGTCGGAATGTCATCCCGTAACTGCATCAAATACTTCCCATCTTGATGGATAATCGCGATCGCCACGGAGATTGGAGTGGTCTGTGTCTGGTTCATAAAACTTAGTTTATCGTTAATTTATTTAGAAAAATCTGCGGCAATTTTACTTTAAGGTTATTAATAATGGCTATTTGTCTAACTCATTGGGAAGTAAGGGCAGCTGCTCCAGCTCAACTAGATAAAAGTCCCCCAGTTCTTGTTCGGCAAAAGGAAGACTTTGATATTCAATTTTGCCCTTAATATTGATTTGTTGACCAAAAATAGGAGGATTTTGCGTTGTAACTACCCAAGCTCTTCCTGTAGCATCTTCAAGCTGATAAGCAGCATTATCGACAAAAGGAGCAATATGCACTACTTTCCCCGTTAAATAGACTGTTTTGCCAACTTTTTTCTGAGAAATATCCTCTACAGAAATTAAAGGTGTTCGACAACCGAACAGACCCATCAATAATAAAATCCACAGGCTAATTTGCCTGAATCTATCTACAACTGGTCTAAATCTTAGTCTAAATCTTAAATCAGAAATTAACATTGTTTATCTCAATCCCAGCTATCAACGTCCAGCTTAACTTTTTAAAATAATTTTAATTATCTATGTCTGCCTCAAACTCCTGCCTACTCGATGGTAAAGCCTTGGCAAAAAAAATTCAGTCAGAGCTAAAGGAAAAAATTATTCAGCTTGAATCGAAGATGAATCGTCCCCCTGGTTTAGCTGTACTGATGGTGGGAGATAACCCTGCTAGCGCTGTTTATGTGCGCAATAAGGAACGAGCTTGTAAAAAGGTAGGAATTGCCTCAATGGGACAGCATTTTCCTGAAAACGCAACTCAAGAAGAATTGACTCAGGTAATTATAGATTTAAATCAAGACGATCGCGTGGATGGAATTTTGGTACAGCTTCCGCTTCCCAAACATTTAGATTCAATTGCTCTGTTACATCAGATTGCTCCAGATAAAGATGCCGATGGTTTACATCCTGTTAACCTAGGTAAGCTAGTTCGCTCAGAGGCTGGTTTGCGCAGCTGTACCCCTGCGGGGGTAATGAGGCTGTTACAAGAGTACGAGCTGGCTCTTGAAGGTAAAAAGGCAGTAGTGATTGGTAGAAGCATTTTGGTCGGCAAACCAATCGCTTTAATGCTGTTAGAGAAAAATGTTACCGTTACTATTGCTCACTCTCGTACTCAAGATTTGGGGGCAGTATGCCGAGAAGCCGATATTATTGTGGCGGCGGTAGGTAAACCAGAAATGATTACCCGAGAAATGGTCAAACCTGGAGCGGTAGTAATAGATGTAGGGATCAATCGAGTAGAAACTAGTGATGGCAAATTCAAGCTAGTAGGAGATGTAGCGTTTGACGAGGTATCAGAAGTCGCTAGTCATATTACCCCTGTCCCTGGAGGTATTGGACCAATGACGGTAGCCATGCTGTTGAGTAATACAGTGGAAAGCTATGCTAACAGAAACCGATAGATCGTTGTTTAACCAGTCCTGATATCAAATAAGCAATAGCCATTAACGATAATTTTGCTATTTCCTAATACTATGCTTCATAGCTTCCTAATTGATACTTATAGATTTCATGTCGCTAGAAATCATGAAATAAGCGACAGATTTAGCTAAATTTATTTCGACATACTCTATAGATAGATTGTTCTTAATGCATCATGCCGTAAAATTGACAGCTTGAAAATACTCATTAATGTAGGCTTATTTTGAACTCATTTAAGATAATTTTTCAGGGACTCCAACAATGTTTGGTAGCTGCGCCCCTGCCCCTAATTTCGCTGATGCTTTATTTGGGGTTGAAGAGTACAACTATCTTTGACGGGGGGCTACATCAATTTAACGGAGCCTACCATCCTGCATATCTTGGTTGGTATGATTTCGTACTGGGATATGCCATCATTTTTAGCTTTTTTCGTGGCTCCCTAAAACTCGAAATACAAGACTTATTGTTTGGACTAGCTGGGCTTTTTTTGATTTCAGCAAGTTGGTTAAATACCTACGAATCGGACAAAATGTACATTGTCTCAGGGCTAGTATGTTATTTGCGTTTTGTTCTGGTTTTTGTCTATGCTACAGCCTTGGTTCGTAAATTAGGTCATCGCACTGCTGAAAATGTGCTTCTGGGTGCTTACGGTATTTTAGCGATCAGCGCTGTTTTATGGTATAGCCTGCAATTTGGGGTACAAAATCGGATGGCTGCTTCGGCAATGACCTCAGCTAGTTTTGGTCAAGTCTCGGCAATTATGTGCTTGGTTTTCTATGCTCGAAAATACTATTTTGCCCTATTTTTCAGCTTTATTTTTCTCTTTTTCAGCTTTTCTCGAACATCTTTGCTCTTATTTTTACTGCTAATTTTTATTCAAAATCGACAACTAATCCCCACTAAGTTAATCAAGTACATAGGCGTATTTATCATCTTAGGCGCAGTGGGCATCACGGCATTACAGCAATACGGCGGGACAGAAACTCAAGTAGTCTTAGAATCGCGTTTGAGTACCAAGGAAATTTCCGATTTGAACGGCAGAAGTGAAATTTGGGCTAATGCCCTAGATCAGTTTAAATACGGCAAAGTACCTCTTACAGGTATCGGCTTTGACATGACGCCCTCTTTGATTGCTAACAATAATCTTAAATTCTATAGTCCAGATAGTGACACCTACTACAGACCGCCTCACTACCACAATATGTTACTTGAATATACTTTGAGTTTGGGGATTCTTTCATTGCCAATATTTTTCTATCTAATCAGACGTATCTGGCAAACTTTTCATCGTGACTGCTCGCCAGCGTTTTTTATTTTTGCCTTCTTTTTGGCGTCTCAGAGTATGGATTTTACTATTTTTCCGCCCAAAGAAATAGTTGTCTTTGCCCTGATGCTTGGATTAGCCGAAGGTCAATTTAGCGAACAGATAAGTGAGCAAATATTAGTCAAACAAAGAAGTTTTGCTCCCAAAATCATGAAATAATGGCTAATTTATACTGCCATAACTATTTAGTAAAATAAAAATGTAGATCTTATAACAATAGTTATTAAAAGCTATTGCCTTATGTTCAGGCAAAAAAAAGTGTTCTAACAGTCAATTAGGCTTGGGATTTATGATAGCAAAGTCTTTTTGACCAAAAATAAATTTCCTAACACAACTATAGATAACTAAGCTAACACTCGGATGTTAAAACCTTTTTTTAAATATGCTTTTTGGTTACTTATCGCCTTTATTGTAAATCTATGGTTGTTTTCTCTCAAAACTGAATATTCCAATTCATCTGCTACTTTGCCCCAGGTGTGGGTAAAAAACAGTATGGAGCGAGTGATGATGCGAGATTCCCCTGAAGATGCTAAAGATATTCATCTATATGCGGCTCGTGGTGAATATGAGTCCTTCCAAATTGCTGTTAAGTCGAATCAGGATGGTGTTTTGGTTACTGATGTTCAGGTTGCCGATTTGCGCGGAGTAAAAGATGTCAAAAGTTCAATTTCCCGCAGCAATATTATTCTCTATCGCGAGCATTATGTCAAAATCACCAAACCCAGTCCTACAGCCTTGAGTAATCGGGTTAAGCCACGAGGTAAAGGTTGGTATCCCGATGGCTTAATCCCTGTGGTCGATCCTCAGACAGGTGCTGATTTAGTTAATGCAGAACTAGATGCAATTCCTGTTGAACTTAAATCAGGAATTAATCAAACTATTTGGGTCGATGTCTTTGTTCCGAGAGATACTTTAGCTGATGAATATCAGGGAACCTATACTGTAATTCGCGATCGCGGTAAGATAACAGGTAAAATTAGGTTGACGGTTTGGAATTTTGAGCTGCCGTTAAAGCCATCTTTACAGTCGGCATTTCTTTCTTGGAACCAGAATGATAAAAGTACTCTAATTGAACTGCTGAAACATCGAGTGATGCCAGCGGCTAACGTCAACCCAGAAGATGAACGAGAGCTGATCGATAAATGGGGTCTAACTTCCCTGCGACTTCCTTATTGGAGCGGAGCTAACTACCAAACTTGCTCGATGGAGCAGGCTCCATCTGTTAAGGCAATTCGCCAGGAGGGGCTGAAACATCAGCTAGACTT
>CAVRWR010000184.1:0-16186 GCA_963724445.1 uncultured cyanobacterium
ATTCCCAATTCAGCAGCGATCGCAATTTCTTTGAGAGATTGAAAACGATAATAAGGATCGTTAGCTATTTTATTTCTAATACCAATTTCAGATAGTTTAAACATTATTGTTAAGCAATATGTTCCAGTAGCTGACGGCGTTTTTGTTCAAACTCATATTCAGTAACTAAGCCATCTTCTCGTAACTGGTCGAGTTCGCGCATGGCTTCGGCGATCGCTTTTATCTGGGGCGAGGCATTAAGATTGAATTGGCTATATCCATTGAACTGTCGTTCAAACTGTTCTCGATCCTGAACAATATACCAGACTGCATCAATGGCAGCAGCAATACGAGGAATTGGCGTTGACCATAAGAGAATATAAATAATTCCCCAGATTGGCTGTCCTAAATATAGTTTATGGAGACCGGCGATCGGGGTAACCGTACCCAATAATGCTAAGGCGATCGCCATAGGACGCTTCTTATGATGTTTAAAAAGTTTATCTAGCAACAGCATGCAACATTTAATTTTGCTGAATAATTGAATTTACTTTAGCCTATTTTTCAATATAAGCAATTTAATTTAGTATAGATAACAATAAAAAAGAGAAGCTTGATATTACTAAGCTTCTCTTCAAGATTTAAAGTTATTGCTTCAATACAGACAAAAAATTATCAGGCTGCACTTTTAGACATTAATAAATCTTTCAATAACTTTGCTTTATCTGTTTTCTCCCAAGATAGATCCAAATCAGTGCGACCAAAGTGTCCATATGCCGCTACGTCTTGATAAAAACGACCGCCTCTTTCTTGAGGTAGATTACGTAAATTGAGAGTCTGAATAATGCCTGCTGGGCGTAACTCAAAATGTTGTTTAACCAAGTCTAAGAGAGATTCCTCAGCCACTTTTGCCGTACCAAAAGTCTCGATAAAGATACTAACTGGTCTGGCAACACCGATAGCATAACTTACCTGTACCTCGCACTTATCTGCTAAACCTGCTGCCACAATATTATTGGCAACGTAACGACAAGCATAGGAGGCGCTACGGTCAACTTTTGTCGGATCTTTACCAGAAAAGGCACCACCACCATGACGGGAATAACCGCCGTAAGTGTCTACGATAATTTTTCGTCCAGTTAGTCCAGAGTCTCCTTGAGGACCCCCGACGACAAATTTGCCAGTGGGATTAACTAGGAAGCGAGTCTGGTCATTAGGTTTTAAATCTATCTCCGCAAATACGGGTTCAACAACTACAGCCCAAAGATCATCTTTAATTTTCTTTTGAATAGCAGTGTTGTCAGATAAATCTCCAATAGTTTCTGTATGTTGAGTGGAAACCAGTATAGTATCAATCCCTACAGGCTTACCGTCTTCATATTGAACCGAAACCTGGGTTTTACCGTCAGGACGTAGATAATCAAGCTCACCTTCTTTACGCACTTTAGCCAAACGACGAGAGATACGATGAGCCAAGCTGATGGGCATAGGCATTAATTCGGCGGTTTCATTACAGGCATAACCGAACATCAAACCCTGATCCCCAGCACCAATCTCATCCAGCTCGCTATCGCTAAGATTTTCTCTTTGTTCTTGAGCTGAAGTTACACCCTGAGAAATATCAGGAGATTGTTCATCTAAGGCAATTAATATCGAACAACTATTCGCTGAAAATCCATTTTCGGCATGAGTATAACCGATTTCAGCAATCTTCTTTCTAACTAGCTCTACATAGTTAACTTGGGCTTTAGTTGTGATTTCTCCTGTAACTAAAACTAAACCTGTATTGACGACTACTTCGGCTGCTACGCGACTGGAAGGATCTTGGGCTAAGATAGCATCTAAAATAGTGTCGGAGATCTGATCGCAGATTTTATCTGGATGTCCTTCTGTAACTGATTCAGAAGTAAATAAATAATTACTAGACAATTTTTTGTAATCCTCAAAAAAACGTTGTCACTGGACGCGAAATGTAAGACCAAGCATTTAACTATTAAGGAACATAATACAGGTTTACTTAAGAATTACAAAGCTTGAATTTCTAGTAGGGTGTCAATTTGTATATCTGCGGATTTAAGCAGCAAATTTTGGTAGCGGCAAATTCCAACTGCTCCCGCTGCCCTGCCTTTTTTTGCCATAATCATGTCTCCTGAACTATCTCCTACCATCAAAGTTTCTTCTGGTGAAACTCCTAAACTTTCGCAGGCTTGCCAGAATAACCTAGGATCGGGTTTGTTAATCATCTCATCGCTTCCCATACAAAGTTGAATATAGTCTTGCAGTTGATGATTGTCAACAAATTCCTTTATCGCCTCAGTAGAATCGGCAGAAAGAATTCCTATTTTCAATCCTGTGCCAGATAAAGATTTTAAACATTCCTCGACATCAGCAAATAAAGGAGAAGATTTAGCAGTTTTAGTTAAATATTTTGATTCAGCTACCTCGGCAAAGGCTGACTCGGCAATTTTCCGAGATTCATGCCAGCTTCTCCCAGTTTCGGCAATATATGCTGCTGCTGCAATTACATTTTCTTGACGGCTGCCAACTGCCATTAAACTTTGAGGATCTAAGGTATTGTCTAAAATACCAAATGCCATCATTAAAGGCTCTCCTACTCCTGGAATTTGGGCATCGATCAAGCGCGCTCTTTCCGTACCTACCTCGCGCCAATATTCCAGGGAATTTTCCAGCGTACCGTCCTTATCAAAAATAATGGTAGTTATATTATTGAATTTTGCATTTTTACAGGCGATGATGAATGACAAAGTTTTTCTCCAATCAATAAAAAAAGAGGGAGTTAACCCTCTCAACATTTTTGACAAACAAAATCTAGCTTGGCTCAACTGTGTCTATTCTTCTGTTGCTGCACCTACCATTTCTTCAGGCTGATCCTCAGCAACCGTCTCCTCAACTGTCTCTTCAGATTGAGTTTCAGGAACTGCTTCTTCTTCTTGATCTTCTGCAACAACTTCTTCTACAGCAGCTACTTCATCCGCTACCGATGCTTCATCAACTATCGCTGCTTCTTCTAAGGTAATACCTTCGGCTTCGGCTAAAAGTTTCTGACGATATTTCTCTGCCATTTCTTCAGCTTTTTCAAAGACTATTTCTCGATTTTTGAGCATATCTCCGGCTTCGGGTTCTAACTGTTTAGTAGACAAGAGAAATGCGACCTCTTTCTGCATCTAAGTCGATAATCATTACTTTTAACTCATCATTAACTCCAAAGACGCTATGAGGAGTATCGATATGATCGTGAGAAATTTCTGAAATATGCAACAGTCCGCTAACTCCGCCGATATCGATAAACGCACCGTAGGGTTTGATTCCGCGTACCGAACCTTTGACTACTTGACCGACTTCTAAACCATTCATCTTCCGCTCTACTAAAGCGCGACGATGACTTAAAACCAGGCGATTGCGCTCTTCGTCGACTTCTAAGAATTTTAAAGGTAAATCTTCGCCGACCAAATCTTCTTTGGCTTCTCTGGCACTGATGTGAGAACCAGGAATAAAACCGCGCAAACCTTCAATTCTGACCAATGCACCACCACGATTGGTGGCAAAGACGTTGGAACGAACGGTAGCATCTTCTTGTTGTAGTTGTCTGACTCGCTCCCAAGCACTCATATATTCTATGCGGCGAATCGAAAGGGTTAGTTGTCCATCTTCATTTTCGTCGGTAAGAATAAAAAATTCTCTAGTTTCATCAGCTTGAAGTACTTCAGCAGGATCGTCAACTCGATTGATTGACATTTCCTGAATAGGAATATAAGCGGCTGTTTTAGCACCAATGTCAATCAGAGCTCCTCTAGGTTCCATGCTAAAAACCGTTCCCAGCCACAATATCACCAGGGCTGAAATGATAATCATACCGATCGAGGAGAGCGGCAAAATCTTCGTGAGTAAAACCAATATCTTTTTTACTTGCTTGCTGATTGACCATATGGTTTTGATGTCCTTGTTATGTTTTTGTTATCTCCTTGGTTTATGTGCCTCCTGCTTGATGTACACTCACCTTAGTTCGTGTAGCCTACACCTACATTCATTGCGTTTTCCACACATTCCACAGACAAATATCGCGCAGATACGCTCTGTGCTGTGGGACTGAGATATTTTTGCCTACAGGCAATATTCACTTAAAATATTGTAGCTTTTTCTGGCAACAGTAGTATTTTTCTTGTATTTTTGTCAAATAGCAGTAACTTTTACTGCCAAGTTTTTACTTAAATTAGCTATTTTTGGGGAATCTACAGGTTGAAATTTGTAGAATGATTGTATTTATAACAAAGTTGACTGGATGGCTGATCGAAATCTATGTTTTAGTTGATTGATAATTTAAAATAAACAGTCAGAATTGCTGAGGGCGAATGAGAGGTTTCGTCGGTTTTGAGCCAAGTTTCGAACTTGTCGAATCTTCACAATTTTCATTTTGTAGATCGATTTAAGAGTTTCGACAAAATCTTTGAATCCCTTGAAATTTGCGATATACTGAAGCGAAGCGAATATATGCTACTTCATTTTCTTAGCGTAGATTATGTAAAACCAATTCGCCAATTTCATTACTGCTAAATTCTCTTTCGAATTTTGCTGCAGTTTGACTTCAATATTGTCAACAATTGCGTCGACTTTTGGGTAAGATACTCTAGTTTTTTCGCAAGCTCTAACAATACCTCTCAGTAATTTGGCAGCGATCAAAAGATTCTCGATTGCCATCTCTTTTGATTACTGTAATCGGAACTAATTCAATTCGTTCGTAGGTGGTAAAACGATGTTTACAATTTAAGCATTCTCTACGGCGACGAATACTTTGTCCGCTTTCTGTAGAACGAGATTCTAAAACTCGACTTTCTGTATGCTGGCAATAGGGACATTGCATGAGCTTAACGAATCTTAAAAATAAATATTATTGAATTAAGGCATAACTCAGAGTAAGATTGGTTTAACAAATATTGTCAAACAAACAAAAACTGAGCTGCTTTTTACATCCTATTCTGCAATTGCACAGATGGGAATGAAAAAACAACTCAGAAGCTACAAAATTTCAAAAAATTTAGTCTTATTTGCTCTATTTGTCGATACGAGGAGGTTCGCGAAAAGCGATCGCAAAAAACAGAACAGCAATTGCCATAGCTAAAACCAAAATGTAAGCAACACCTTCCATAATTAAGTTCCTAACTGTCTTGTATTTAATATTTTACCAACAAAACCGAAGTAAGGGTTCTAAATCCTGTTACTTAAAGGTTATTTTCGGTAAGAAGTACCCAGTATTTGAGTCTACTGTGCTTATTTAACTATATCAATCGGATTTAGTATCAGAGGAGGTTGCCAAAGTTTGGCAACTCGTATCACCGCTGAAGAGCGGAAACAGCTCCTTGCCCAAAATACCAGCTAATCTTAGATGGCTTCTTTGCGGCGAGTACTCTTGTCGCCCACTTTTTGATAGAAGCCCCATTCTACTTGTTCTTCTGCTAAATCTGGGTCGACACCGGCAAATACATCTCGGTACAGAGTACGAGAACCATGCCAAATATGACCGAAGAAAAAGAGCAAAGCAAAACAAGCATGACCGAAGGTAAACCAACCACTAGGACTGGTACGGAATACACCATCGGAATTCAAAGTTTCAGCATCGAAAGCAAAAGCTTCACCGAGTTGAGCGCGACGAGCATATTTCTTGACTGTCGACGGATTGTCAAAAGTTTGACCGTCTAAAGCACCACCATAGAAAGAGACGTTAACGCCACTTTGTTCGACGCTAAGTTTGGATTCTGCGCGACGGAAAGGAATATCAGCTCGAACGACACCATCGGCATCGGCTAAGACAACGGGGAAAGTTTCAAAGAAATTCGGCATCCGACGCACGACTTAGTTCGCGACCTTCAGCTGTCTTTAAAGACAGCGTGTCCCAACCATTCTTGAGCAATACCATCTCCACTATCCATCGCACCAGTACGGAATAAACCACCTTTGGCGGGACTATTGCCTACATAATCGTAGAAAGCTAGTTTTTCGGGAATTTGCGACCAAGCTTCAGAAAAGACTTCGCCTTCAGCCAAACCAGTTTCAACGCGACGTTGAATTTCTTGTTGAAAATAGCCCTGATCCCATTGATAGCGAGTAGGTCCAAATAGTTCGATCGGAGTCGTTGCGTTGCCATACCACATGGTTCCTGCTAACGACAAAAGCAGCAAAGAATACGGCAGCAATACTGCTCGATAATACGGTTTCGATATTTCCCATCCGTAAAGCTTTGTAAAGCCTTTCAGGAGGACGAACGCTAAGATGGAATAAACCAGCAATAATACCCACTACACCAGCCGCAATGTGGTGAGCTACGACACCACCAGGATTAAACGGATTGAATCCCGCTGGTCCCCACTCTGGGGCGACTGCTTCGACGTGACCCGTTACTCCAAAGGATCGGATACCCACATTCCAGGGCCCCAAAGTCCGGTGAGATGAAATGCTCCAAAACCAAAGCAGAGTAGACCAGATAAAAATAAATGAATACCAAACATTTTCGGTAAATCTAACGCGGGTTGTCCAGTACGAGGATCGACAAATAACTCTAAATCCCAGTAAACCCAGTGCCATACTGCTGCCAAAAATAGCAAACCAGAAAGGACGATGTGAGCGATCGCAACACCTTCAAAAGACCAGAAACCAGGATCGGCTCCGGTTTCTCCTGTAATACTCCAACCACCCCAAGAACCAGTTACGCCCAAACGTGC
This sequence comes from uncultured cyanobacterium, assembly GCA_963724445.1. Classification (GTDB taxonomy): domain Bacteria; phylum Cyanobacteriota; class Cyanobacteriia; order Cyanobacteriales; family Xenococcaceae; genus Waterburya. The sequence continues at coordinate 6,714 of CAVRWR010000184.1, forward strand.
CATAAAAGGCAGTACGAACATTCCTTGTCGCCACATGGGGTTGAGAACTGGATCGCTAGGATCGAACACTGCTAGCTCAAATAGAGCCATAGAACCCGCCCAACCTGCTACTAAAGCGGTATGCATCAGGTGTACTGATATTAGACGTCCTGGATCGTTCAGGACAACTGTATGGACTCGATACCAAGGTAGTCCCATTGACTACGCTCCTCCTATTCTAAATAATGTGTCTGATTAGACGGTTATTTTCTAATTCGTATGTTTATGTCTGACACTCTTGTTTCGTCAAAAAATCAATTAAATTATTGAGCAATCTGTGAATTAAACCCAGCCTAAAAAAGGCGAGGCTTCCTTTCACTTCGTCAGAAAGTTAGACCCAATTCAAGGATGCCTTGAAATTCCTATTTATTTAAAGAAGTGTAACTATTGTTAGAACCTATTGCAAGACTTATCGAGTATTATCGCCAAAGGTTAAATTTTGTAACAATAATATGTCGTGGTCAAAATTCTGGTTTTGCTTCTTGATACTGACTAGTAGTGGAATTAAAAATTGATTCAGCATTATTTAGCACTTCAATAACCTGTTCAGCACTAATTAGTCTTTTGAGTACTACTTGTCCGATGTTAGAGGTTCCCTGTAGATGTGGAGTTGGCTTTACTTCCACCATCAATATCGAATCTTCTACAGCATAAAGCCAAAGGATTTCCTGCTGCTGCAAGAGTCCACAGTCAAGACGTTCTAATTTGGGTTTGCGTCCCCAGCTCACCTGATCCCATAATCCGCCAAATTCCCAAACTCTGTCGTAAGTCCAGCCATCACTCAGAAAAAAGTATTTCACTGCGCCAATAGTTATTTATTTCTAAGTTTGAAGTTAGCAAAAATTGGGGCTATATAAGCTATGTTTTTTGATTTTTGTTTGCTTGAACGATTAGGTAGGGATATTTAAAACATAATGATAAAAATCATCAAACCGACTATAGCCCATTGACTCATAGAGATTTTGTCCTATTTTATTGGTAGCTTCTGTCGCCAGAATTATTCGTACCGCATCGGTGGAGACTGCATATTCCCTAACCTGGTTCATCAAAGCTTTGGCAATTCCTCGATTTCTTTGGTCTGGTAAAACAAATAAGTCATTCAGAATCCAAACTAGCTGCATTGAAACAGAAGACCAAGAGGGAAATAGCTGAGTGTAGCCTATGGGTTGCTCATTTTTGATTGCGAGAAAGACAATTGCGTCCTGGTTTTGTAAACGTGATTGAACAAATTTTCTTGCTCCAGCTAAATCTGATGCTTGGCGGTAAAATATTCGATATTGATTAAACAAAAAGGCAATACTATCAAGTTGCTCGATTGTTCCTTGCTCAATTCGCATTATTACCACCATTAAACCACTCTAAACTTTCTCTTCAGGGAAGGTTTCATTGAACTCTTCAATTAGTTCATCTAATTCTTCCAAGGCTTGATCGACATCAATTCTCAATGTACCCAAGCTTGGTCTTTCTAGAAGTTCCACCAAAGAATCTCTTTTTGAATTCATATGTACGATTTTGGCTTTAATGTCTGCTTTTTCCATAATTTTTTTCTCTCAAGTAGCTAATAGCTCTAGAATAGACAATATTGATAAATATAAACAATTTTTAATTTTTCAGATTAACATGTTGCGAAAAATACCCTTGGCTGCTGTTGGCTTAACCGTGGGAGGAATTCTAACTATTGTTGGCTTTTATGCCTATGCCGTGGGCATGAATACCTTAAATTTAGCAGGTTTTTTTTACGGAATTCCTCTACTGTTAGGTGGATTAGCACTCAAAGCATCAGAACTAAAGCCTGTCCCTTATACAGCAGAAACTACTCCAGAAGTTAAAGAACTGCGATCGCAAGCAACCCCAACTCAAGAACAGTTACGCAAAGATGTAACTCGCTTCCGATATGGACAAGAAGCCCATTTAGACGATTGTTTAGCTAAGTTTGGTCTGAGTCCTACAGATGAAGAGAGACCAATTTTATCGGGGATTCAAGAGCAATCAAGAGATGGTGCTTATACCCTGCTGATGGAATATTATTCACCCTTCTTTTCATTAGAAGATTGGCAGGAAAGACACGAACAAATCGAAAAGTTTTTTGGTCCTGATATTAAAGCTGAGATCACGCAACCAAAAAAATCTTGCATTAATGTGGCATTGATTAAGTCTTAAAGTCTTCAAATCAATGGTATCGATTTCTTCAACCATACCTCTTGCGTAAATATATTTTTTGATCCAGTTTATAATTTCTGACTATATGCGAGACATAGCCCTTTGTGACTTTTTACTTCATGCTCGACCGAGATTGATGATTCGTGCAAGATGTCTATTGTTTCGATTAAAGTTTTTGTACTAATACTACTAATTGATTGAAAGACTGAGTTATAGTCATAGACTGTGCTGAAATTCGCTCGGCAATACTAGCTACTTCCTGCACAGAGTCTTTAGCGAATGCTGAACTTTGGGTTTGATTTTCAACTGATTTGGCAATGTTTTCGATGAGAGTATTCATCTTATTGTTTAGAGCAACAACCCGTTCTAGCTTTTGGCGAACTGTTTGAAATTCTCCAACTCCACTAATTAGCTGTTGTGTTCCTGAATCTAGAGCAATTGTTTTTTCTCTTACTTCAGCTTTAATATTGGCAAATAATGGTTCAACTTTCGCTGTAGCTTCAAATAGCTGCTGCATTAGAGAGAAAATAGTATCAGATGAATCAAGAAGGGAGTTTTGACTACTTTGATCAATTTGACTACGATTTATAGCTCTAGTTATACTCATAGATTGTTGAACGAGTTGCTTACTTAAATCCTTAATCGTATTGACTGTCTCTGCCAGCTTTTGGGCAGAATGACTAATATTATCGAATCCAATTGCAACATTTTGAACTGTGCGTTGAATACTGGAAATGCTATTGACAGCACGATCTAAACTTTCTTGAGTACCTTGTACTGCTAGGTCATTTTGTTGCTCTTGGAATTTGACCTGTTGAACATTTAAGGCTATACCGCTAAATGAATCAGCAACTTTTTGAATTTGATGTAGAACATTAATTGTAGTCTCAGATTGACGCATAGCTTCTTGAGACAGAGTTTGATAAGCGTCTCCATTATCTGCGAGTATTTCAACTACTTGATGCTTGAGAGCTTCTGTTTGCTCATGTTGCTGATGGGATACCCGATCGCTTGTTTTGATTAGATTCTTGAAGCTGTTCGAGGAGTTTGGCGTTATCGAGGGCAAAACCAACTTGAGTAGCAATTTGTGTTACCCAGCGAATTTCAGGATGTTGCCATTCACGGAAGTCAGAACATTGGTGTGCTACTAATAAACCAAATAGCTTACCTTCGTTGAGAATAGGCGTTACGAGATTAGCTTTAACCTCTAATTGTTCTAGCTGTTCGATATAGCATTTAGTCATTCCTGCTTCATAGATATTACCCCAGGCTCTAACCCTACCGTTGCGATACTTATCGAGATATCTAGCTTTCAAAACAAGGATCTTTAATGACTCTACCTTTTGCTCTCGTCCAACCAGGGGCAACTGATTCGGCAACAATCATGCCATGATTATCTGAGTTCATGCTGTAGACCACCACGCGATCGCATTCTAATATTCTACGTACTTCTCCAACGCTGGTATTGAGAATATCCTCTGTTTTAAGAGATTGACGAATATATTGAATGGCATCGGTAAAATACTCTGTCCATTTACTTTCGTCTTTTACCTGCTGTTGTAGATGCTCTAGCATCAGCTAATAGTTTGGCATTATCGAGAGCAAAACCAACTTGAGTAGCAATTTGAGTTACCCAGCGAATTTCAGGGTGCTGCCAGTTACGGAAGTCAGAACACTGATGGGCTACCAACAAACCAAATAGCTTACCTTCATTAAGAATTGGCGTAACTAGATTAGCTTTAACCTCTAGTTCTTCTAGCTGCTCGATATAGCATTTGGTCATTCCTGCTTCATAGATATTGCTCCAGGCACGAACTCTACCATTGCGATACTTATCGAGATATTTGGCTTCAAAACAAGGATCTTCGATTACTTTTCCTTGGGCTCTCGTCCAGCCAGGAGCAACCGATTCGGCGACGATCATGCCATGATTATCTGGGTTCATGCTGTAGACTACCACGCGATCGCAATTCTAAAACTCGTCGTACTTCTTCAACACTGATTTCGAGGATATCTATCTTGTTGCAGAGATTCTCGAATATAGCGAACGGCATCGGTAAAGTATTTAGTTCAGTTTGACTTCGTTTTCTAACTGATGTTGTAGTTGTTTGGCATCAGCTAATAATTTGGCATTATCTAGAGCAAAACCAACCTGAGTGGCAATTTGAGTTACCCAACGAATTTCTAGCTGTTGCCAATTACGAGGTAGCTGAACACTGATGAGCAACCAGTAAGCCAAATAGTTTTCCTTCGTTAAGAATAGGCGTAACTAGATTGGCTTTTACTTCTAAATCTTCTAACTGTTCGATATAGCATTTAGTCAAGCCAGATTCATAAATGTTATTCCAAGCTCGGACTCTACCATCGCGATACATATCGAGATATTTAGCTTCAAAACAAGGATCGTCGATTACTCTTCCCTGAGCTTTTGTCCAACCTGGAGCTACAGATTCAGCGACGATCGTGCCATGATTATCCGAGTTCATACTGTAGACTACGACGCGATCGCATTCTAAAACTCTGCGTACTTCTTTAACGCTGGCTTTTAAAATATCTTCTTTAGTTATAGATTGACGGATATATTGAATCGCCTCAGTGAAATGCTGATTCCATAGATTTTCACTTGCAGCTAATAGTTTTTGTTCTTCTCGATCGGTTTCGACAAACATTTTATTGTATTCGAGCATAATACCTACTTGAGTAGCGATTTCCGTTATCCAGATAATTTCTTGTTCTTGCCAATTACGAGTGTCTAGAACACTGGTGAGCAATTAATAAGCCGAATAGTTCATTTTCTCGAACAATTGGAGTAACTATTTTTGCTTTTACTTCTAAAGCTTCTAATTGTTCGAGGTAACAGGGAGTAACATCTTCACTATAGATATCGTTCCAAGCGCGGACTCGACCTTGACTATATTTTTCGATATATCTAGCTGCAAAACAAGGATCGTCTATAGTTCTCTCCAATGACTTAGTTAATCCAGGAGCAACGGATTCGGCTACCACTACGCCATAACTATTTTGGTCGAGACTATAAACTACCACGCGATCGCAATTAAGTAGATGTCGTACTTCATGGACTGCTGTATTGAGGATATTTTCTTGCCCCAACTCGTTAGCTATTATGTCATTGACATCGGCAAATGAATTACTTATATCCTCCTGAATTTGGGTTTTTTGCTCTGTTGGTTTGATATTGCCATTACCATTGCCATTTTTTGCTCGTTCCATTGTTTGAGAATTTTCCTCCTGTTGACTGTTCTGACTCTCTGTTGCCTGTTTTATAAAGTTGAAATCTTTTGACTCTTGCGCTTTAGCAATATTTGAAAGAGCAAAGCCCATTATGTTGGCTTTCTCTGTCAGAAGATCGACTGCTCCAGAATGCCAAGGTTGAGATTCAGAACATTGATGAGCAACTAAAAAAGCCAGTAGCTTACTACCAGCAGAAATTGGTGCGATCGCTAGACTTTTAATTTTAAACTCTTTCAAGTTTTCTAATTGATTTTTATTTACATCTGCGGTGTAAATGTTTTCAATAGCTATAGCCTGCCCATAGCAATAACTTTCTAAATAATCACCTTCTAAAAAAGGATCTATAACTGTTTGTCCTAGAATCGAAGCATACTTGGGGTCAACAGCTTCAGCTATCACCTCTGCCTGGGGAAGTTCACTAGCATCATAGATAATAATGCGATCGCATTTTAGAGTTTTTCTGGTTGTTTCAACAGTAATTTTTAGAAGTTCTTCAAGATTCTGAGAATTGGTTAGTCTTGAATTAGTAGATTGAGTCATTGCTCGTAGTATAGGTTAGATAACTTCCGAAATATCCAAGCTTATTAAAATTAATGTCAATAAGCTTGCTTAAGCTGCCCAATTTAATTCTAGGTATAAGAATAAAATTTAAAGAATTTTTATGTCCGTACAATTACTTACAATATGTATGTATAGCTTAATATAAATTGACGAAATAGCTCAAAAAAAATTTGTATAGCTTGGTAATCTATTTTACATATAGTGGCTCAACTGATTGAGATTGAACGTTAGAGCAAGTTGGATATTGATAATTTTTTACTCGATTTAATTTTGAATTAACATCTTTGAATTAACATCGTCGCGTAATATGAATAAAAAACAAGCACGTTACTGACTTTAAAATTAATTTTATGGGTAATCTGCGTAAGCAAAGCGGTCGTAAATTAACTTCAATTATTGTAGGTGTGGCAGCCTTTATTTGTTTGATCTGGTCGATAGGATTAATTGGCAAAGGAATTTGGCAATTATCTCAACCCAATCCCAAAACTGCGGAAAATAGCCAAAATATTCCCGATTTTGCTCGTGTACCAGATGTAGCAACAGGAATTTTTAACTATGGTGGTAGTACTGCCTGGGCTTCTCTACGTTTAGCAGTAGATTCAGTCATTCAGTCGGAGCGACCTGAACTACAATTAAGATACCTACAGCCACAAAATGAACCGCCAGGTTCTAAACCAGGAATCGGGATGCTACTCAAAGGTCAGTTAGCTTTTGTACAGTCTTCTTCTCCTCTAAGTCCAAAAGAATATGAACTAGTCAAACAACAAGGTTTAAAGCTCAAACAAGTACCCGTGGCTGTGGATAGTATTGCTGTAGCCGTTCACCCCAAGTTAGATATTCCTGGTTTGACTCTTAATCAACTCCGAGCAATTTACACGGGTAAAGTTTCCAATTGGCGCGAAGTAGGTGGTAGCAGATATGTCAATTACCGTTTATTCTCGTCCTCTTAGTACAGGGGATACGGTGGATATTTTTCAGCAGAAAATTCTGGAAAATCAACAATTTGGTTCAAATGTAGAATTTGTACCCACAACGACTCAAGCTCTTCGTCAATTAGCAAACAATCCTGGGGGAATTTACTATGATTCCACGGCAGCAATTGTTTCCCAATGTACTATCAAACTGTTACCACTGGGTCTAAAAAGAGATGACTTAGTTACTCCCTATCAAAAGCCTTTAGTAACTGCTGCTGATTGTCCCCAAACGACGCAACAAATCAAACTTCGAGGCACTGCGTACTGCCCAATATCCTTTAACTCATTATCTGTATGTGGTTTTTTTAGAAAATGAAGGGGACAAGTCACAAATTGGTCAAGCATACGCTAACTTTCTGCTCACCCCTCAAGGTCAAAAGCTAATTGCCAAAACGGGGTTTGTTCCTCTAGATTAGTCCTAGTCATTTGATTGTTCTTCATGTTCGGATAGCTGTTTGGCAAATGCAGCTAACTTCTGGAAAGATTCAGTCACAAATAAAGATTGTTGTGAAATTCGCTCCGATAAATTGGTAATCTCGCCCACAAATTGATTCATCAAGATTAAACTCGGTACGGAGAGATCGCTTTCAACCAGTTGTCCTCTCATAAAATCTAATTCGGAATTGTATTCATTTACTGAGTCCAAAGTAATTTCACTCGCTTCAATAGTAATATCTCCCATTGGTAACTGGGGTGGTTTTGTTGCTGGGAGATCCATTTTTTCTTGGAGATCGTCAATTAAATTTACTAAGCGATCTAGATCTTGATGAGACCGATTTAACATCTCAACTTTATTTCTTGCTTCGGAGATCGCAGATCTGGCAGCAGCAAGATCGTCTTCAAGCTGGGTATTGTTCGATTGAGAATCTCTATAGTTGAGTTGCTCTTGTTCTAGATTACCTTTAGCGATCGCTCTGCGCTTTTCGACTCATTTTTGACATTCGAGCAATAAAATCATCTGTAGCTGATGACTGATAGTTAATCCTGGCTTTCAAACCTTGTAATGCAGTCTGATTTTCGATCAGTAGTTCTGATATCTTGTGATTTAACTCCTGTTGCTCTAGCTCCTGTTTTTCACCCTTACTTCTCTGGAGATCTTTTGCTAGTTCTAATTCTGCTCTTAACTCAACTCGATCTAGGGCAAAACCCAATTGAAGCGCTAATTGAGTAAATAGATCTATTTCTGATTGTGACCATAAACGGGGTTGTTCACATTGATGTCCGATTAGTAAACCAAATAATTGACCGTCCTGCAAAATTGGTACTACCAGACTAGCAATACGCAACGATGAAGAACCCTACAAAAAAAAAAAAAAAACGACAAAAAAAAAACCAAATTGCGAGTTTTTAATTGCTTCTTTGAGAGCTTCCGTAGAGCAGAAAGATACTTCCACGTGTTTGCAAACTCTCCCAGGAGAGAATCTTCCTACTATGCCAATCGATGACGGCAATGAGATAGATGAATCCTCTTTCATTCGTATGTAGGTATATCCGTATTCGATACCTGATTTGCATTAGTAATTTTCAGATTATGGAGGAGATACGGATACTTCTTGTGTGCTTTGTTTGGTATGGTGGTATTCTTGTGAGGATAGATAGTTCGTATGCCGAGCGTTTCCATGCAGACTTCTCTCACTTTGAGACGTCCTGCATTGAATCCTTCTTGTTTGAGCATAACGCTCATTCTTCTTGTATCCCAGGAATGGATGCTCGGTATACATTTCATCAAGTCTTTTGAGAATTCTTCTTTTTCAGGTGCGCTACGCCGATGCGCTCACCACCGCCGACAACATCATGACCTTCCGCACCGTGGTCCGCGAGGTCGCGCTGGGCCAGGACATCTGGGCCTCCTTCATGCCCAAGCCGTTCACGACACACCCCGGGTCGGGCATGCACACCCACGTGTCGCTCTTCGAGGGCGACCGCAACGCCTTCTTCGAGGCCGGCGCGGAGTACCAGCTCTCGCGCACCGGGCGCCAGTTCATCGCCGGCATCCTGCGCCACGCCAGCGAGATCAGCGTGGTGACCAACCAGTGGGTCAACTCCAACAAGCGCCTGCTGCTGGCCGTGGCCCCGTCGTCGATCTGCTGGGTACAACCGCTCCGCGATGATCCGCGTGCCGATGTACAAGCCCAACAAGGGCCAGTCCACCCGCATCGAGCTGCGCACGGTCGACCCCGCTGTGCAACCCCTATCTCTGCCTTCGCGGTCGTCCTGGCGGCCGGCATGAAGGGCATCGAGGAGGGCTACGAGCTGCCGCGCGAGGCCGAGGACGACGTCTGGTCGCTGACCGAGCGCGAGCGCAAGGCGCTCGGCATCGCTCCGCTGCCCAAGAGCCTGTCGGAGGCGATCGACGTGGCCGAGACCTCCGAGCTGCTCGCCGAGACCCTCGGCGAGCACGTCTTCGACTTCTTCCTGCGCAACAAGCGTGCCGAGTGGGAGCAAGTACGACACCGAGGTCTCCCTCCTTCGAGCGCGACCGGATGC
>CAVRWR010000185.1:0-6726 GCA_963724445.1 uncultured cyanobacterium
AATCATCCGCCCAGGCGATCGCATTTTGTGCAAAGCTTCCAATTCTGTGGGCTTGAGTAAAGTTGTCGAAGAGTTAATTAACTGAATCCTCTTTTAAAATAGGAGCTAACAGGCGATCGCCTTCGGGAATAAACTGCTGATATTTATATTTAACTAGATTTAATTGAGGATAGCTCAGAATTTGGCGCAGATCGTTTTCTTGTCTGGGGTTAATTCCTTGCTTGATGATATCTCTGGCTTGATTTCCCTGACTGTCAGTAATCGTTAGAGATGCTCCACTGCTAACTAAAAGCTTGACCACCTCGATTCTGGCATTGCCGACAGCATACATCAGTGCCGTTTTGCCGTCTGGGGTCTGAGCATCAATTTCTGCTCCACTATCTAAAAGATGAGCCATAATTTTGAGCTTGTCTTCCATAGGGCGAGCATCTTGGATACTGAAGATAGTTGCCTTCATTAATGGAGTTAGACCGTTGCGATCGCGAGCATTGGAGTCGGCTCCATTAAGCAACAGCAGCTTGACTATATCGGGCAGACACCATAAGATTGCCAATTCCAAGACAGTCTGTGATGAACTATTTCTCAAGTTAGGATCGGCACCAAATTCTAACAGCAAACGTAAACAGTCTTCTTTAGCCGTAATACGATAGAGGGATTTTGGGCGATCTCCTATTTTGCTCAAGGGTAAGGTGAACCAGTTTTTCTCAAATGCCAAGAATATTAATGGTTCACCAGCTTGACCAACAATCTGAACATTGGGATTTACCCCTTGTTCTAATAACTTTCTCGCAGTTTTGAGATGATTACTGGCGATCGCCTCTGCTAATTTCAACTCCTGTCTTTTAGCAGAAGATTTCAGCCTCATGGCAATATCGAAGATTATCCAACTCACAAGCTTAAATTTTATCAATACGGTTAGATTAAATCTATTCTAGCCAGAAGTTGGATTATCCAACTCTGCATAATTCACAGTAATTGTTAATTCTTCGCAAAAAACAAATGGTTTATTGGGAGTTATTAGCTACTCAAGATCTACTGGAGTACGTCCATAAAGATAGGTGAGATACTTTAAGCGTCCGCTCAACTCCTGGTTAAAAGCCTCGCTACGACACCGCCAACTCCAGTTACCTGTTGGCTGGGAAGGAGTGTTCATTTTGGCATCAGAACCCAAACCTAAAATATCTTGAAACGGCACTACTACAGTATTGCCCACCGAACTGAGCGCCAAACGAATCATTGCCCAATGAATACCGTCATCGCACAGACAGCCAAGGTAGTCGATTATTTGAGAATTAGCTTCAGGCGATCGCTCGTTGAACCAGCCTACGGTAGTGTTATTATCGTGAGTACCTGTGTAGACGATACATTGGCGATTGGTGTAGTTATAGGGTAAAAAACCATTATCTCGATCTGAATCAAAAGCAAACTGGAGAATTTTCATCCCAGGAAACTCATATTTATCTCGCAATGCCTCCACCTCTGGAGTAATCACTCCCAAATCTTCTGCCACAATCGGCAATTTACCAAGCTGTTTGGCTAATATCTGGAAGAACTCATCTCCGGGGGCATCAAGCCAAGTTCCTTTCATCGCAGTGGTTTCCCCTTGAGGTACTGCCCAGTATGCCTGGAAGCCTCTAAAATGATCGATCCGAATAATATCTACATATTCTAAGATTGCCTCAACTCTTCTGATCCACCACTTGAATTCAGTTTTTTCCAATTCTTCCCAGTTGTAGACAGGATTGCCCCAAAGCTGTCCAGTCTCGCTGAAATAATCTGGAGGAACCCCCGCCATCAATGCCGCCTCTCCCGTCTCTGGATCTAGCTGAAAGATATCACGGTGCGCCCAAACATCAACGCTATCGTGTGCCACATAAATAGGAATATCGCCAAAAAGCCTGATTCCTCTTTGATTGGCATAGTGCTTGAGGTCTCTCCACTGACAGAAAAATTGATACTGGACAAATTTATGGAAGAAAATCTCATCGGCTAACCGAGTTGCCCACTTTGCCATTGCCCCTGGCTGACGATGAGCAATATCAGACTCCCACTGATTCCAACCGCTACCATTATGAGCTTCTTTTAAAGACATAAATAGGGCGTAGTCACTCAGCCAATCGTTGTGGCGATTACAGAAGCGTTTAAACTCCTGATTCTCTTCCGTCGAGGCTTGAGCTTTAAAGCGATCGCTTGCCTTACGTAATAAAGGCATTTTAAAGGCAATTACCCAGTCAAAATCTACCCGATCCAACGGAAATTCTGGAATATGAGCTAGCTCGTCCTCGGTTAGCAATCCCTGTTGTTGGAGAATCGCTGGACTAATTAGTAACGGATTTCCTGCCAAAGCAGAATAAGATAGATAAGGAGAGTTACCGTAACCCGTAGGACCAATTGGCAGTATCTGCCATATTTGCTGGTCGCTATTGGTTAAAAAATCGACGAATTGATACGCGTTCTCACCCAAATCGCCAATCCCAAAACGGCTAGGCAGAGAAGTGGGATGAAGTAATACACCGCTAGCTCGAAAATCTAACATTTATTATTAATAAACTTGAGTGATTTTTGTCTTTATGTCTCTGTGAAACCTTAGCTTTTTCAAGGCTTTGGCATCTATCTAATTTACAAAAGTTTGAATAATGCCATCTAGCATTATCTAGCATTGTGTAACAAATTCCTGCTCAAATGTAGTCAAATTTTGGTAGCGTATTATATCAGGAAAAAAAATAACCAACCTCGACAATAACCTCAACGGGTCACAGACCCGCAACGGTTTTGTCTCGCAAATTAAAACTTTATTTAAAGATTTGCCCTGGGGCTATCTTACATTTAGGAGAATCAAACAATGACTATTTTATTTCAGTTGACATTAGTTGCTTTAGTTCTATTTTCTTTTGTGATGGTCATAGGAGTTCCCGTGGCGTATGCTTCGCCCCAAAACTGGGAACAGTCTAAATCCTTGATCTATGTGGGGTCTGGGATTTGGACTATATTAGTTGTAGCAGTAGCGGTGCTAAACTTTTTCGTTATTTAGACATACAGAGAGATTACACGAGCGATCGCCGATCAATCTAATATGGCGATCGCCTGTTCGAGAAATTACTTACTGTTTTACTTCGATACTTTATCTTATGGCTGTTTTTGAGGGAACGTTTGCAGGGGACTTATCAAATCTACGGATGGCGATCGTCATTGGTCGTTTTAATGATTTGGTGACAGAGAAGCTGATTTCTGGCTGTCAAGATTGCCTGAAACGCCATGGGATTGATGTTGAGCCTGATAGTGGTCAGGTAGATTATGTCTGGGTTCCTGGTAGCTACGAGATTGCCATGGTAGCCCGACAGCTTGCTTTTTCGGGAAGGTACAATGCCATTATCTGTTTGGGGGCGGTTATTCGCGGACAGACCCCTCATTTTGATTATGTTTCATCTGAGGCAGCCAAGGGAGTGGCAGCAGCTAGCTTTCAATCTGGAGTTCCCGTGATCTTCGGTGTCTTGACAGTAGATACAATGCAGCAGGCGCTAGAAAGAGCGGGTATCAAAAGTAATTTGGGCTGGAACTATGCTTTGAATGCGATCGAAATGGCTAGTTTAATGCAGCAAATAAACAATCGTCCGCTGTCTAATTCTCGCTCGAACTTACCCCCAGGAAGTGAGACTATCGACTTGCCCAAGGTTACGGGACATGATGTTGCTAGTCAATAAGCAGTGAGCCAGTTGGATAATATTTTTTAACTGTCTGAGATTCAACTGCCGATTCGTACATCTCTTTTCAATTCTGCATTAAATTTTAGATTTAACCGCCACCGCCACCTCCGTCTCCGCAACCACCACCAAAGTCTTGATTATCAACACTAGAATATCCTTTGTTGGTCAGCTTAACTTCAGATTGGTTTATACTTTTTTGTGATATAAAAAGACGTTAGAATTGACCGAGTATTGTTTCAGATTCAAAGCCGATCGCGTTCAATATCATAGATAGCCTTTTCCCAATACCAAGTTTCTGATTCCCCAGGATGACGCTGCATCAACCTTTCAACTAGGCTTTGAGCGATATTCCAGTTGCCGACGAGAACATACAGACGATTCTGGATCGCATTTTGGGGATGAAGAGTTCGTTTCAAATGAGAGATTTCTCTAGCAGGGGCAGCTTGATAGACCCGATCTAGCTGTAGTTCTAAGCAGCGGCGTTCTAATCTTTCTGATTCGGCAAGATTTCCCTGAGTACGAAAATATTTTGCTGCCTGGATAAAATCTTGTCGTGCCTGATTTTGCTCTCCTAATTGAATACTAATACTTCCTCGACATTTGTAAGCTGAAGCATCGTAGGGATCTAATTGCAGTAGCCAGTTACAATCACGAAAAGCTTCCCCTAAATTACCCTGATTAACTTTTTGCTGAATTTGCTGGAGAAAAGCTTGATTGGTTAAACCACCCTGTTCGGCAATTTTTTGCTGTTCTATCTGACGGATACGGGCAATACAAAGGCGACAGTTTTCTTTGTCCTGGTGGGCAAGGTAGATTTTTCCTGCTTGCTTGAGATAGTCGATCGCCCGATCGTATTCTTTGAGTCGGATGTAAATATTCGCCTGTAGTTTATATGCTCGATCGCAGTTTGGATCGAGACTAAAGATAACCTGGAGGTCGATCATGCTGCTTTGAATATTATCTATCGCCAAAAAAGCCATTGCCCGAGCGAGGAAAACATCTACCTGGTTTCCATCAAGATTGAGACTTTGATTATAGTCAGCGATCGCCTGTTCGCTCTTTTCCAGTTCATTATAAGCTAATCCTCTCTGATAGTAGGCTTCTGGAGATTTAAAATTAACAGCGATCGCTTTGTCAAATAGCTCGATAGCAGTTTCGTATTCACCCTGTTTGGCTTGAGCAATACCCTGCTGTAAATATTCTTCCATTTAATCTAATTACCTTCTAGATCAAAGATTTACCTAATCTATGATTGCGAACCAAACACTTCACCTTCGATCCCTTTCCACCACTCTCCCAGTTTTAACAGATCTGCTTGGATATCTTCTAATTCCGTCATGTATTCCTGGGGAGGCATTTGCGCTTTGCGTTCTTGGAGCTTTTTTAATCGAAGCTGCACTAGCATCCAGGGTTTTGATATACTATCAGTCGCCTCGATGTACTGCGCTAATTCTTTACTATCCATTAGTTTCTAACGTCATCTGATATTTCTAACCATAGCGCACTGTCTCTATTGTCCACTATCTTCTGCGGCTGTTTTTGAGGGCGATTGTAATTTTAATTGCATGAAAAATTCAGCAATTCTCATTTTGAAATAAAGAGGGAGTAAATTTTCAATAAAAACTGAAAAAAGGGGAGTAGTTAGCGTAATGTTACCGCTAACTAACTCTCCTTCTTTTCTAGAACATCAACGCTTGATGAAAAATTTAAAAGGTCAAAATAATGCATCAAGTTTATTTGATATTAATAAAATACCCTGCGATAATCAAATCAGAAATTTATTAGATCCAGTAACTCCTCAAACAGTTTATCCAGTTTTTCAACAAACTTATAAGTGGTTGAAAGAACAAGAAGTGATTAAAAAGTTTTTCTACCTAGATGGAGAAATATTAATAGCTTTGGATGGCACAGAATATTTTTCATCTAAGAAGATTAATTGCCCTCATTGTAATTGCCGTAATCATAGAAATGGAACAACAACCTATTTCCATGGTTGTGCAGGGTAAGCTCATCTTATTTTGTATAAAATGTACTTGACAAAAATCTCGTCATAAAATTTCGGTTTCAAAAAGTAATAATATTTCGCATATATATTGTAGTTTCAATATAAAATAAGGTAAATTGAGACTATTAAGGGAAAGAATTGATGGGTAAAGGATTTACATCTGTAAAAGTTCAACCAGAAAAACCAGCAGCTAAAAACGCAAAACTAACCTCAATTTCCCAAATACAAGCTGATTTATCCAGTTATTTTAATGATCTTAAAGACCCTAGAGTTAATCGAACGAAAAAACACTTGTTGAAAGATATTTTAGTCATTGCTATCTTAGCTGTCATCGCTGGAGCTCAAGGCTGGGAAGACATCGAAAATTATGGTTGTGCCAAGCAACAGTGGTTAGAAGCGCCGATCAGGATGACATAGGGTTCATTGAAGGTGATCCAGTATCGCACATCTTGAGCGTCGAAGCCATCTTCTCGGTAAAGCGCAGAAATGCTTCAACGGAGGCGCTTTGGTGCCAGGGACATCTCTCCAGAAACCACCGGGGGTGGGTGAAATGGTGGAGGGTGACCATCGGCTCGATGTTGTAGCTTCGCAGAATATCGATGATTTCCTGGTAATGCGCTATAGCCTCGTGGTCCCAGGCGTCAGGCCGCGGCTGGATTCTGCTCCATTCGATGGAGAAACGATAGGAATTGACTCCCAATTCCTTCAGGAGTTTGAGGTCTTCCCGGAAAAGAGTATAGTGCTTCGTTATTTCGGGGATGCCGCTCAATACCGGGTCCCAGGTCGTCCAGTCGGCGTCGGGCGCGCCTTCGAGCTGAAAAGCCGAGGTCGCGACGCCCCACTGAAAGTCGCCGGGAAAAGCCTGCTCGTTAGCCATTTCATTCATCTCCATTGCATGGGACGATAAAAAACCCCCGCCCGGGGACCGGGCGGGGGAAGCTGCTTCGATCAAATATCGGGAGGATATTTAGAAGCTGTGGTTTACGCCGAAGGAAAGGACCGACGGATCTTCATCAG
>CAVRWR010000186.1:0-15191 GCA_963724445.1 uncultured cyanobacterium
AGGCTGCTGACGCGCGGCAGCCATGTCGGTCAAAAACGGCGCAAATAATTGCGCACGCACCGGCAAGTCCTGAACGGCCCGGGCAGACGCGGCTCCAGTACGGCAGCATCCGGCAGGCTGGCCTGGCGGGCGCGCTGCAGGGCGGTGCTGGGAAGATAATGGCTGGGGCTTTCGAAGCTGGCGAGTTCACCCTGATCAACCTGTGTTTGCAGCACCCGGGATACCTGTTCGGCAGATTGCAACACTGACTCGCGATCTGCGCCGGAAGCTACCACCAGATAACGCACATCGGAGGCACCCATGTCGGCGCGCAGGCTGGCATCCAGTGCCACATCAGCCTGGGATACCGGACTGAGTCGAGGAAATATTGTCGTTCCACAGGTTGGCGCGGTGCTCCGGCCAGCACGATGCAGCCCGCCAGCAGCAGCAGTTCAACCAATCTTGTTTGGTTTGACCATATTCGGCAATTGCTTCCCAATCATTCGCTCCACAAATTGTGGCGCAGATCGTGATAATCAGAATGTCTATCAGTTTGTGTTCGATTCGGTATGGAGATCTTGGGTCTTTTAACGTCCCAAAGTGTTTTTCTAATAAAGCTGTGGGGCTAGCTGCTATGGTCATGGAATAGATCTCAATAGTTTTCTCAGTTCTCCTACTTCAACATATTCCCGATTTTCTGCCTGTCATTTGTTAAGAAACGTGTGCGGTTGCCCTGGTTGGTGCAGATAAAACTTTGAAAATTTGGCAAACTAACAACAAAGTTTTTAAGACTATTCAAGCTCATCAAGCTGCTGTTTGGGCAGTAGATATTAGTCCTGATGGTCAAAAAGTTGTCACTGCTGGCGATGATAACCTAATTAAAATCTGGGATATAAATGGCAACCTTTTACATACCCTTAAAGGACATACTCAGAAAGTCTGGGATGTTGCAATTAGTCCTCTAGGAAATCAATTAGTTTCTGCTAGTGAAGACAATACTTTGAAAATCTGGGAGATGAATGATAATCTCTTACATACCCTCAAAGGACATCAAGACGCGGTAAGAACAGTTGCTTATAGTCCTAACGGCAATTCAATTATCTCTGGTAGTGAAGATCGTAGCGTTAGACTTTGGAATCTTGAGGGACAAACAATAGCAATCTTAGAAAAACATGATGCTACGGTGAAAGGAGTTGCAATTAGTCCTAACAATCAATATCTGGCTAGTGTTGATGATAATGGCAAAATAATCTTGTGGCAAAATAAAAATCAAACTGGGCAACAACTGCAAACTTTGCAGGGACATAATAATTCTATTTGGTCAGTAGCCTTTAGTCCCGACAGTCGAACTCTAACTACGGCGGGGGAAGATTCTAAGGTAATTCTTTGGAATCTTAATAATATCCTGCAACTAGATACTCTACAGTATGCCTGTAACTGGATCGAAGATTATCTAAACCATAGCTCAGAGATAGATAAGAGCGATCGCCATCTCTGTTCTGACTCAAACTAGTCATAAGTTAGCAGAGTTTGAGATGATAAATAGTTTACTGTAGTTTAGACAATAAGTTACCAGTTTCCGACAAAGTTAGCAAGAATCTATTCCACTAATACAATTTTGCTAATCCTATCTTGAAACAGCTTCCACTTCTTTATCGTTTAATCCTTCAAATCTGCCTGGCATAATAAAGTTTCAATCGAACAACTTTATTACTTTGTCAATTATTAGTGGGATAGGCTCATAAAACAAAACTAGAAGCTTAGGGAGTTTGATTTTCTGGATCGGCTTGTGCAGTAGGATATGCTCCCGCTTTAACGGCCAGACTCATCACCTGTCCATTTCGCTTTAAATCTAGCTGAATATTTTTACCCACTTGACTGCTTTCCACTGCTTGCTGAAGTGCATCGGCGTTTTTCACTGCTTGACCGTTAATTTGTCCGATCACGTCCCCAGCTCTCAAACCAGCTTTATCTGCAGGGGAATCTGGTACTACTTTCATAACCAATACTCCTTGGTCATCGTATACGCTCAAGCCACTATTGGGGTTAGAGTTAATTTCCTGTTTGACCTCTGGAGTAAGAGTAGCCATTTGGATACCCAGGAAAGGATGCTCTACCTTGCCCGATGCAATCAACTGGTCGGAAACCCCCTGAGCCGTATCAATCGGAATCGCAAAACCAAGCCCCTGGGCTCCTTGAATGATCGCGGTATTAATCCCAATCACTTCTCCCCGCTGATTTAGTAGAGGACCACCAGAATTACCAGGATTGATCGCTGCATCGGTTTGAATAAAATTAACTCGTTTATCAGGAATACCGACCTGACCTGAAGAACGTCCCGTAGCACTAATGATGCCTTGGGTTACGGTATTATCTAACCCCAAAGGATTGCCGATCGCGATCGCCATTTCTCCAGGCTGGAGAGTTTTACTATCACCGACTTTAACTACAGGCAGTTCTTTGGCATCTACCTTGACCACTGCCACATCAGTAACGGGATCTCTACCCATCACCTTGCCTTCAAAAGTACGACCATCTTTTAAAGTGACCGTAACCTTTTGCGCCCCATCAACGACATGGGCATTGGTCAAAATTGTGCCATTGGCGTTGATGATAAAGCCAGACCCCATCCCTCTCTGTACCTGTTTATCTGGCATTTGGGGCATCTGTGAGCCAAAGAAGTTGCGGAAGAATGGATCGTTAAACATTTGGGCATTGGGATTGTTAACCGTGCGAGAAGAATCAATCCTGACTACCGCAGGTCCCACCTCTTGGGCGATACTGGCAATCAGATTATATTCTGAATTGCCCGATGCTGGTTGAGCAGCCAAAGAGCGATCGCTTTCACCAGATGAGTTGTCAGCAGCAACGGCGTTAGTTCCTGTAAGCGAGCTGTTATGGGCAAGCAAATAGTCGCCCCCTACCCCTAGTCCTACACCTAATAAAATCAAAACCATGGCTGTAGCTGATTTTTTGGGGATATGACGATGACGACGAGAGTTCTTGTTAATGATGACGCTATGGTCAGAATCGAACTTTGGGGCATTTGACATGGTTCGTAACCTTAAACTTGATGATTGTTTTTCTAAGATAAAGTTGCCATATGTCACCTGTGTGTCAAATAGATAAAACTTCCATGACAAGGATTTATTTTGAGCTATTTTGGTTAATTGCTAATATTATTTGTTAAGCTGCACGCGAACTGTAAAGTTCATTCGACAACTATTCTCAATCAGATTTAATCCTTGATCCTACTCTCGCCATATTACTTTCTCCCCATCACTTCTAATAGCTTGTTAGAATTTATAATTTCAACACATGGAATCTATCTCTGAGACGATACGAGAACCGATATTTACCTTTGCCTTACTATTGGCAATTATTTTACTCGTGCCGCCAATTTTTGAGAAAATCAAGCTGCCTGGACTAGTAGGCTTGTTGGTGGCAGGAGTAATATTTGGCTCTAGTGGATTAGGTTTACTCAACAGTAAATCGGAAACTATGATCTTGTTGGCAGATATTGGTAAAATTTATCTGATGTTTGTGGCGGGATTAGAAATCGATCTAGAACAGTTTCGCCGTACCAAAAATCGCTCCATGACCTTCGGTTTTGCTACCTTTGCGATACCTTTGCTGGGGGGAATTTTAGTCGGGCGAGTATTTGGTTTTGGCTGGAATACTGCCGTCCTGATCGGTTCTTTATTGGCTTCCCATACCCTGCTGGCATACCCCATCGTCAAACGTTTGGGAGTAGTCAATGACGAAGCTGTTACCGTCACTATCGGCGCAACCATATTTACTGATATTGGTGCTTTGTTAGTCTTGGCGATTTGTTTAGGAGTAAATAAAGGGGATTTTACCGCAGTAGATTTGGGCATCTTACTCGGTTCTTTAGCTGTTTATACCCTAGTCGTGTTATTTGGCTTAGATCGTTTGGGAAGAGCTTTTTTCCGCCGTTCTAAAAACGATCAAGGGAATCAATTTCTGTTTGTCTTATTATCTTTGTTTGTGGCTTCGGTGGGCGCAGAAGCAATTGGCATTGAAAAAATTGTTGGAGCATTTTTAACTGGTTTGGCGGTCAACGATGTGATTGGTGATGGTCCTGTCAAAGAAAAGGTAGAGTTTGTCGGGTCGGTTTTATTTATTCCCATTTTCTTTGTGGACATGGGCTTACTGCTCGACCTCAATGCGTTTCAAGATGTCTTTCGCTCCATTGGCATTCCCCTCTCAATTGTGGGGACTTTACTCTTAAGCAAGTTCTTAGCCGCTTGGGTGGCGAAACTGGCATATCGCTACAGTTGGCAACAGGCTATAACCATGTGGTCACTCTCTTTGCCTCAAGTGGCGGCAACCTTGGCTGCCGCTTTAGTAGGTTTTCAGGCAGAGATTATTAACGAGCGGGTGTTTAATAGCGTTATTTTACTGATGCTGGTAACTTCAATCGCCGGACCGTTAATTACTTCTCGTTTTGCTGCTGGATTAACTTCTAACGATTTAATCGAATCTGAAGCATCTGATTTAGAGCTAAAGTTAAAAGACCGATATAAAGTTGTCGTTCCTGTTTATAATCCAAGCACAGAGCGTTATTTATTAGAATTAGCTTCCTTATTAGCCAAAAAAAATGAGGGGGCAATTGTACCTCTGGCGATTCGCTAGAGCCGAAGCTCGGTTAGATTCTCCCCAGCTTGAGGCAGATTTTCAGCGTTGTGCAAAACTACTGGCTCAAGCCGAATCAATTGCCAGCGAACTTGAAATTACCGTGCAGCCAGAGTTGAGAGTTGAATATGATATTGCTCAAGGAATTAGTCATGCAAGTCGAGAAGTCAATGCCGATTTGATTATTCTCGGATTTGGTAGCCTCACGGGTTTTCGTTCGCGCTTTTTTGGCTCGGTTACCGATAGCATCTTGTGGTCAGCTCACTGTTCTGTGGTGGTAGCTCGTTTACTCGCTTCTCCCCTAACTATTAAGCGTATTCTCGTTCCAGTGGAAAACATTAACCCCATTGGATTACGTCCAGTTCGCTTTGTTAGTAGCTTAGTTACGGGGTCAGATACCGAAATAACCTTACTGCACGTATGTTCGACTGGCACTTCTAAAGCTCAAAAAACTAGTCTCCATAATCGTTTATCAACCATAGCTACCAACTTTCTAGGGGAGGCAACGGTGGATATTCAGATTACTAGTCAAAGTAATTTTATTCGAGAAACTATTGTCGCTAGTCGTACCCATGAACTAGTAGTTTTGCGATCGCAACGTCAACGTGTCGGCGTGGATAGTTTAGCTTTGAGTTCTACAATTAAACCTTTGCTAGAGAACTTGAAGTGTTCGATCGTGCTGCTGGGAGAATTGTAACGTAGGGAGTTAAGAATTATTTTGGCTTTAGACTTTGAGTAAGGCGATCGCGATCGGGTTTGGATCGCGATTAACTCAGCTTAATTAGCCTTCTCCACCTTCTCCACCTTCTTCATTTTCTAATTCGGGAGCGGTTTGTTCAGTAGGAGCATCATCTCCAGCATCACCTTCTCCACCTTCCTCATTTTCTAATTCGGGAGCGGTTTGTTCAGTAGGAGCATCATCTCCAACATCATCTTCTCCACCAGCTTCACAGCCAATCAAAGAAGACATCAAACCGAGTGAAAGAAATAAAGCAATTGCTTTTGAAGTGTTTTTTGCAGTATTATTCATCATTCTAAACCTATCCTAGTCAATTATTTAATCAGACTTAGCAATATAATAGCCCGAGCTAAAAGTTCTTAGCTTTTAGCTCTAAGCTTTTGATTTATAGATCGGCAACGGGATCGACATAAAAAGCAATACCATCATCGCTTTCTAGCTGATAATCGGCTAGATTAGCCAACACCGCATCCCTCTCTACAGGATTAGGAGTGTAAAAATGCACGCCAAGATTAGGATTATAAAAGCGATATAGGGGAGTCGATCCAGGCTGTTCTATCTCAAAGCCGTAGTAGGCAATACCTTCAAAACTATAGTTGGGCAAGTTATTGGCGATACTTTCTCTTTCCGCCTCAGAAATAGTATAAAGATGCGCCCCTGTACTGGTATTAAAGAAACGATACACTGGTTTCGCCCCCGTCAAGGGATCGGTAGCTTTGCCTACAGATTCAAAGGATGCTCCTTCATAGGCATAATTGGGTAGGCTGTTGATAATCGTATCTCGTTCAGCTTCAGAGGCGGTATAAAAATGAACTCCCGCTTCGGGGCGAAAAAAACGATATACCGTAGTGCCAGAGATATTATTATTTCCCCGACTCACGCTGAGATTGTAATTTCCCGTACTTCCTGGGGCAATTCCTGCTCCTGTAAGGGGGTCGTAGCCTCGTCCTGCCTCACTATTGCCATTCACTCCGATGTAATATTCTGTTCCTGCGATCGCCTCAAGCTGGATCGAACTGCCTTGATTTAGCTCGCTCTGATCGTTATTAGCCGCAATCTCATTACCGTTAGAATCAAAAATGCGCAGATAGGTATCGGCACTAAATCCCTCCCTCGTGATGGTTTGAATCGTCACCGCTTCGCTGGTTTCTGGCACAAAACGATACAGATCGACATCAGCATCGCCAACAATAAAACCACTATCGTTACCAATATTGCCAAACTGCGTTTCTGCTACAGCAATGTTCTGGAGAGCAGGACTGGCAAGGGTATTATCTACCAGGTTAACCCCTTCTGATAAGGGTTTAAGACTGCCATTAATGGTGTATGCCCCCGTATCTCCCCCCGTTCCACTACCCAAAGCAAAAGGATCGAAGTTTTGGTTACCGAAACCTGTAACTCCCATATAGTAATCTGCATTGGGAGCAATCTGAAATCTAAGGAGAGAATCGTCGCTATTAATTTGGTCGTTAGTTCCTAAGCGCCTGCCCTCACTATCAAACAGCAGGATAACGCTATTTAAAGGGTCTTCAATCTGAGAATTTACGGCAATTTCCAAGATGCCTGACTCGCCAGAATTAAGATGATAAAAATCGACATCGCGATCGCCCACCTCCTGTTCACCATCGCGACCAATTACCTCGGAACGATTGACAATGGGTAAAGCTGTTACCTGGTCTGCCTGAGTAATACTGCCGTTGATATCATCATTAACAAACTGAGCAATTAGTTCATAAGAACCCCCTGCACCATTTTCAGGACGATTATTTAAATTATTGGGGTCGTAGTCTTGATTATTAAAGTCAGATACACCGACGTAATAAACTTGTCCTCCTTGCACCCTAGCAGCCAAGAAACTATCTGTATCATGACCAAAATTGTCTTGGGTATAGTTGCTCAAATTGGCAGTTCCTCCTTGCAACTCGGTTTGGTTGGGGTTATCTAGGACAATTCCCGAGCTTTCTGGAGCTAGAAATTCAACGTTTTCACCGTCTACATTAAAAGCCAGACCATTATCGTTCTCTGCTGGCTGATTATTACTGCCGACAAAAACTAGCTCCTTGCCATTCTCATCAAACAAACGGGCAAAAGAGTCAACAAAGTTATCATCATAGGGAGTATCAATATCAATCAATAAAGCACCATTATCGGGGGCAACAACACGGTATAGATCTACGTCAGAAACTCCTACTGGCTCGTTGAAATCTGAACCAATGATGCCAGGAAAAACTAATGGCTCTAAATCGTTACCGAGATTGACATCCACAGCACCAGAGATTAAACCGTTGGGGTCTTGATTATTAAGGCTAAACTCAAGGGAATAGTTTCCCTTATCTCCTGGGATGCCGCTACCTGCTACAGTCGGGTCGTAGTTAACGTTGTTGTTACCGCTCACCCCCACATAGTAATTACCAGGCTCCAGGTCTGCTTCGAGGCGTGAGAAGAGATTTTCTGGGGAAATATTATTATTGACGGCAATAGAATTACCTGAAGCATCAAATAGCTGGAGATAACTGTCAAAATCTTCAGGGCTAGTGGAATCTGATGTTAATTCAATGTCAACAGTTCCTGGAGATACTAGCTGAAAACTATAGATATCTACATCGTTATCGCGAATATTTGCGCCATCTTTACCAATGCTTTCTCTAATGGGATTGGTTGGCGAACCATCTATCGTTGGTCCAGTAAAAGCACCTGCGATCGTCCCATTAGAGTCGCCAGAGACGATCGCATCGGGATTGTTTTCTGGCAGCGGCGCAATATTATCTGAGCGTCGTTTTATCTCCGAGATGGCTTGATAAATGTCGATTCTGAAGTAAGTCCCCCCAGTACTAGCAACATTTACGTCTTCGTCATCTCCATCTTGAATGGGATCTGCAGTAGTGCGTAAAACCTCATTAACCTCTTCGGGGGTAAGCAAACGACCACTAAATTCTAATGATGCTTCTTGGAGTAGAGCTACCGCCCCTGCAATATGAGGAGAGGCTTGACTCGTACCTGCATTTTCGCCGATTCCACCCCCTGGAACTGTGCTGTTGATAATTGCTCCTGGAGCAAAAATTACGTTTTCAGCATCTAAACGCTGACTAAAGCTAACAATCCGATCTGCTCCAGTGCTAAAGTCGATGCTGCCATCTTGCCAGGTTGCGTTGGGTACTGTGCCATCCTGCCACACTGCTCCCACGGCGATCGTGCTAGAAATAGCGGGAAAAGAAAGATTATCTTGATTTGGCAGACCTGCATTAGTGAAGTAGTCATTTCCTGCGGCGGAAACGACCGTAACTCCTGCGTCTTCTAATCGTTGAATATCATCGGAAATAATATCTCCCTGTAGCTCTAGTTCTGAGGTAAAGAAACCAATTCCTAAAGATAGATTGACGGCTGTAATATTGTACTCTGCTTGATTTTCCAGAACCCACACTAGGGCATCTTCAATTTCAGTAATAAAGCCTGCACCATCACTATCCAGCACCCGTAGACCAATTAAACCTGCATCGGGAGCAACACCGATCGTTTCGTCAGCAGCTCCCACAATGCCAGATACGTGAGTTCCGTGTCCCTCGGAGTCTGTGGGGTCGAGGTCGTTGTCAATGAAATCGAAGCCTGCTACGTAGTTAGGGGCAATTAGAGGATGCTTAAAATCTATTCCCGTGTCGATTACCGCAATGCTAAAGCCACTGCCGTCTATCCCCGCAAACTGCGGATCGTTACGGAGTTGAGTCAGTCCAATTAAATCAAAGGCTGGATTGTCCCCTGGATTTGCCTGTTCTATAGTCAACTGCTGATGATCGATCGCCGCCGTAACGCGATCGCTTTCTTGCCTGATAGTAGTTAATTCAATATCTTTACCAGTTAATGCATCATGGGTTAGATTTAGTGCAGGGTCAAGAGAAGAAGTCAACAAACTCATGAAGCTGATATTTTGCGTTGATTGTTTCACTTCATAAATATCACAAAGCGTCCTATGTAGAATTAAAATTTTCTGATAATTCTCGATTATTTATTTCTGGGATTAAACCCGCTGCTGTTCTGACCAAAGCCTTAGCCTGATTAGAAATTGCGACCAATAGTTACTCAAATCCTGGGCATTGAGCTGAAATAATTGAGCTGGTCGATCTTCTAGAGCGATCGCAATTATTGCTTGGTCGATCTGAACCTGATATAAATGATTGATCGCAGCGGTGTAAGCAGTAACCTGGAGACAATAATCCGTAATCCAGTCGATTTTTTTGGGCTTTGCCGCAGTTTTCCAGTCAAATACGCACAAATCTCCTTGCCATTCTCCCAAACAGTCAAAAAGTCCTGCATACTGGTGTTCATCGTGATAAACTGCTGACTCTAGTAAATACACCTGGTCAACAGATGCTAAAACTGGTTTAATTGATTGCCAGTAAAGATTGTCCTCGACATCATCGGGTAAATCCCGACCATCGAGAAAATAATTAATCGCAGTATGTACCGAAGTTCCTCGACGACAGGCTTCTATACTAATTTTTTGTGCCTGTTGAACCCCAACTCTTCTACGCCATCTCTGCAATGCCAGGCGATCGCTAACTGGTTTAGTCGCAGACAAAATACTGCTAACGGAAGGATAAGCTTGTCCCTCAAACACAAGTCTTCGTTTACGGTTTACGGTTTTGTACTTTGCAGGAATATGGATAAACATTTGATTTTTACTATCTACGTCCTCAGATAAAAATAGAATAGTAATATTTACTGAGCAAATTGTTGCAGCAAATAACGGCAAAACTTATCCTTATTTACTTGAGTCATGACCTCGATCTTTTTGCCTCCAGGTTTAAGAATAGTTCTTCCTTGACTAGTACCTGTAGCTATAATATCTGTCTCTTGCTCTACAGTTTGATATAGTTCTGGACGAGCGAGATAAGCCGTAGCTAAAATATCCCAGAAGTAATAGTTTTGGGGAATTGCCAAAGAGTAACATAATCCCGCCAAGTCTGATAACGGATGCTTGCGTTGTTTAGTTAGCTGTCGAATAAACTCTGAAGTTACAGGGACATGATTAGTCAAATCTAGGGGACATAGAGTAAGGGGAATCTCAGTATCCCAAATTTGTTTAGCTGCTATCGGGTCCCAAAAAACATTCCACTCTGCCGTACCGTCATGTTCTAGAGCAAATACCTTTTCTACATTACCTGGCACGGTTAATGCTCCCCCCATCCAGACAATTTTGGCGATCTGACTGATTATGCTCGGCTGTTGGGCGATCGCTTCGGCGACGGTGGTCAAAGGACCCGTCACCATCAAAGTTACAGGTTCGGGGGCATTCTGTAATTTATCAACAATAAATTCTTGTCCTGAAACATCTACTAACGGAGTAGAAAAGTTTTCTGCTTCATTCAACAGGGGAAAATGATCGATAATAGTGCAGTCGCGACGAAAATCAGCAGGAAAGGGATTGATTCCCCTTACAGTGCTTTGGGCTACAGGAATATCAATACGACCCATCAGATCTAATATTTTACGAGTGACGCTGGTTGCGGCATTGATATAGCAGTCTGCTGGAGTCACAACTATTCCTAAAGGCTCGATCTCCCTTATCGTCATTAATAAGATCAACGATAAAAAATCATCAACTGCGCCATCGTGATCCATTAGCACTAATTTCTGGTTCATATTCCACCCAGCTTACTCATTGTCTATTTCAGCCAAATGTTCTGTTACCGTTTTATATAGCTTCAGCACATGATGATCTAACAGATGATAATAAACCTTTCGACCACGCTTGGCATAGCCAACTAGCTTCAGCGATCGCAAGGTGCGTAGTTGATGAGAAACCGATGATTCACTCATTAACAAGAGATTTGCTAAATCACAAACGCATAAATTTTGCTTTGCCAATAAGGATATGATGCGCAGACGATTGGCATCTCCTAGCAAACGGAAAAACTCCGCCATTTGCTGTGACTCATCAACACTAAGAGCCTCCTGACGGAGATTATCTAAACCATTGCCAATTAAACAATGATCGGTACAGGTCGGGATTTTGGGATTAGCTACGTACATGAAAAATTAGTAATTGTGTCGTGTCTTTCAATCCCCATCTCAGCCACAGTCGCAGTCAGACATTTTACAGCTTTGGTCATTAGCATGACCGTTAGCACAGGCTTCGCAGCAGTAGTATTTATCATCTTGTTTAATTGCGTTTTCTAAAGAAATTTCGCAAGAACAGCGATCGCAATCACATTTTACTAAACTAGCAGTAGCCATAAGTATAGTCCTCTTTTTTAAGTTCAATATGCTCATGATTATATATGAACATGCATTCAGATATTGTCTAAAACATAATAAATTTTTCTTAAGGGTTGCAAACTTATCAAGCAGTCTGCTAAATTAGTTGAGCGCTATAAAAAGCCAGCCAGGATAGCTCAGGTGGTAGAGCAGAGGACTGAAAATCCTCGTGTCGGCAGTTCAAGTCTGCCTCCCGGCATTTTAAATATATGTACATTCAATAATTAACTGTCCTTGTTAACAAATTGCTGTCGCGATTAACATATTTATGTCGTAAATTAACAAAATGTTGTCGCAGGGTAAGTCAATATATTGTTCACATAATATTTGTCGCAATTATTTTTTTGAAGTAACTATAAAAATTCTATATAAATTGACATAACATACTACATCTTCTGTGTTTGTTGACTATAAATAGCCTGATTATAAAAGAGCTTGAATCAGATAGGTTTTCAGTCCTCTGCTCCTTTCAACCCTTCCCAATTAAAAATCCTGTCACTTTAGAAGTGTAAAGGTAACCATTTATAAGTAAGAACGTATCTGTGACTTTTTAACCTTCCCACTTCGGGAAGGTTAAAGCCACTCTACCCGTTAAATCTCTCTTGTATCAATACTTATAATTGAAATTCTGCCAAGGGTAAAATATCTTCGATTTCAAGAATAAAAAGTACCAGCAGAATAAAGGTTTAATTTAACTTTTTGTCTTTAAAACCTTTGAATAACAAGAGATTCAAATATTTGTAGAACCTTCTAGGGATTTTACCCGCGCTTAGGTTCAACAAAAAATAATTTGGGAAGGATTCCTCCGATGAAGGAGGTGATTTAGTAACTACCACTCCAGTAATCTGTATCCCAATTTAGGGACTAGTCTCAAGCTTTTCCTCATCTTTAAGACTTACTTCTTATTGCTGGGAGCGCACCTGACCGTTAATATAGAATTACGAGATCTAAATTAAGGCACTTTCCTATCTACATTAGCGAGGACTAGAGATAGCAGCTTCAGAAGCGTGTACTTACCAGGGTCAGAAAGAAAAATTGTCTTCCGACAATCAAACTAACCCTATTTTTCGGCGGTGCAGAGGACTTATTCACAAGCCATGAACCGCGACGCTGTTTACTATTCTATTGTCAAGGTTCGAT
Organism: uncultured cyanobacterium; assembly: GCA_963724445.1. GTDB lineage: Bacteria > Cyanobacteriota > Cyanobacteriia > Cyanobacteriales > Xenococcaceae > Waterburya. The sequence continues at coordinate 12,767 of CAVRWR010000186.1, forward strand.
CAAAAACATTAATTATTATTTAGACAGCTTTCTCCAACCGAGTATTGTAAGCAGCGATCGCAATATTTTTGGCTTGCTCCTGGTTGCTAACGCCTAAAGTCTGTCGAGCTTTTTCAATAGGAACTCCAGCAATATTTGCTTTTTGACTAATAAAGTCCGTTAAGCGACCGTAGCTCCAATTATGGACATTAACTCGATATTGCTTAGCGTATTTTTTTTGACCTTCTTTGTAGCCTAATATCTTTTTTTCTGCTCTGGCTCGAACTTCACTTTGAGTAATTTCTCGAATTTGATTCGTTTCTGGTAAAACAATACCACTAGCGTTAAAAGAGCAGGCGAGTTTAATAATGGCATCGGCAAATAAACGATCTACATATTTACCTAAATTCGATTCCCCAAAGTTATTGGGTGCATTTCGTTTTTGCGCTTTATGACGTTTAATAGACAGTCTAAGCTTTTCTTGTTTTTGACGATTCAGCAACTTGTAATTTTTATTGCCCAACAATTGCTTGGCACTACGATATGTTAAAACTTTACCGCTTATAACATTAACTACTGCTACCGTTACGGGTTTTTCCAGACCCAAAGATACTCCCAGAATAACTAATGGATTCCCTTTGTATAAGTCTTTCTCAGGTCGTTTGGGAAAATTTTTGAGGTTAGCTAACTGAGTCTGCTTTCTCTGAACGTGCTTTTGCTGTTCTAAGTCGAGATTACCTTTTTCTTCAGTTTGAGCGATCGCATCTTTTGATTTAGCAGTCTTTTGTTCTGCGACTAGTTCCGTTCCTTCTTGTGTCCATAATCTGGTATCTACAGAACATTGAAGATACAGTAGAACTAATCTAGTTTAATGAATCACATTTTACCTCAAGCTGAAGAATTACTCTCAACCTTGAAACAGCTAATGCCCAGTATTTATCAACAAGAAACCTTATAATCTATTTTAGGTTTGTTTCTTAAAGGGCAAGGTAACTCCGTTCCTCATCATTGTCAAACCAAATCAGAAAGTGCTATTAGTCGTTTTTTGAATCATTATAAATGGTCAACTCGTTCTCTGATTCGTAATGTTCGTTCTTGTATATTAAATCTAATTCTTTCTCAAAGAAAAAAAGGGCGAAAACCAATTTTAGAAGTTATTCTAGATTTAACAACACTAGAAAAAGTTGGTAATTTTCCTCACCTTCAAGACTTGGTAAGAGTCTATCATCACAAGAAAGGATTACATATTGTGGTTATGTATTTAGTCATCGGAAACTGGCGATTTCCTTGGAGTTTTCGAGTTTATCGAGGAAAAGGTACTACTTCTCCTTCTGGACTAGCTCAAAGACTATTACATAATTTGCCATCAATATTAACTAAATCTTTCCAAATTTATGTTTTAGGTGATACAGCTTTTGGCACCATTAAACTAATCAATAGAATCCGCTCTCATTTTAATTATCATGCTTTTTTAGGTATTCCTAAAACTAGAAAACTTCAAGACGGACGGAAAGTCTCTGAAATTAAAACTCGTGGACAACAAGTTTATTTAAATGGATTAGATATTCCTGTATTTTTGTCATGGGTTTGGTTGAAACGGGATGGGAAAAGAGTTCAACGTTTTATCATTTCAACTAAGCCAATGAAAGGGAAAACTATTGCTCGTTGGGGTAAGCGAAGATGGCAAATCGAAGGTTTTTTCAAAACCGTTAAACATTGTTTTAGTCTTCATCGTTTTGGTCAAAAAAATTTGCTCGGAGTTTATCGTTGGTTAATTCTTTCTTTAGTTTCCTATTTATTGTCATACTGGAGAACTCTTGCATAAATATTTTGTGGTATGGTTAAGGGTTATTTTTATTTCGATTTTTCTCTATTAAAATAGTAAGAACTGAGCGATTTTTTCTATTAACTGTAATACAGCGATCGCCAATCATAAAAATTGACAGCACAAATTATTTCAGTAATTAATTAATTACTGAAAATATTGGATTGATTCAGTTTTTCAATCCCGATTATTAGGCTAGTTCATAATTATAAATACCAGCCCTAAAGGATTAGCTTCGCGTCACAATTAAATTAGCTCTTAAGCCAAATCTGCGATGCCGATTTCTATATCGATACGACAAAATTTTGAAGATTTTCAACCGACGATTAATATGCTCAACAGCAACTCTTAATCGATTCAATTGACGATTATATTGTTTTTGTTCCTTGGTTAATTTTCCACCTCGGGGTTTTTTGATAGGGGTTTCACTGTTTCCCTGAATTTTAGTGATTCCTTGATATCCTTTGTCGGCTATAACGCAGGGTAATCGCAGCTAAATTAGGTTTCCCTAACTCCCAGATTTCTGGTAAAAGTTTCAGGAAAATTTCTGAGGAATGAGAATTTTCAACTATTGTAAATTGAGACAGAATCCTGAAGTTTAAGTTTCAATTGAGTTTTGAT
>CAVRWR010000187.1:0-6733 GCA_963724445.1 uncultured cyanobacterium
TATCTATAAAAAATCTTGAAGGTTAATGTAATAACTCTTTATAAGCACTAAGAGGAATTCCCCAGCTAGATTCGATCATTTTCTTTAACTGTTCTGGGGATGGTTCGCTACCATCTTCAAAAAGATAGACCCCAAAGCCTGGATCGCGATATTTACCTCGTCCATGAATTGCGATCAGTGCGCCATCTTCATCGAAAATTGGGCTGCCACTCATGCCAATTTCCGTATCATTGCTGTAGCCAAGCTGATACCCTTGAGGCATCGACTTATCGGGGATTATGGATATTTGCCCATGAGTTAGGCGAAATGCTTCGTTGCCCCAATTTAAGCTGTCTGCTTCATTAATTACCAAGGGAAAACCTGCTGCATAGACCCGATCGCCGATTTTGGGCATAATTGGTTGAACTTGTGCCACAGGATACTCCGCTTCACTATAAAATTTCAGCAAAGCCAAGTCGGCATTGCCGATTTGACGAGGGGCTTCAACTAGCTGATGCTGCTCGTCATCTACGGTAAGAATCATCGGCCTGCTCGATTTTACGTTGTTCGACTCTACTACGTGCCAGTTGGTTAGGACAGAATAGACATTGTCTTGGTGGTCAACAATTACTCCTGAACCAGCAGAGTTAGCTTTAATGACTCTAACCGTAGTCGATTTGAACATTTGATAGATACCGTTTTTTGCTTCTGGCAAAATATCGAGCGTCGGTACTGATTGCGCCCCTACCTCAACGTTTAAAATTAATAAATTTAAATTAAATTGACCATAAGCTAAAGCGATCGCGAAGCTAGCCGCAGGCATCGCTGCCAAAGCAAACCAACCAAATAATCGCGAGTGATTGTAGTCCTTCATGTATTGAGTCACTAAATACGCCTAGTCGGGAAAAGATTCGATCTTGCTTCAAGGCGGTAAATTAGTTATTTTCAGACTGTTTTAGCTTTGCTTCCACATTTATATAGGGAATTTCTGCAGAAGATTCATAGTTGGACTCCAGGTTTTCCTGTCCACTCCCCCAAGCAAACAAATTATTTAGTGAGGCAATTCCATCTTGTTCTGGTCTAAGGGTATAGACAATCCCTTCGCAAGGACCATTATCATAACTAGCAACACAAATTATCTGCTGATTGTTTTCCATGCCCAGCGTGACGTACTTTAATTTGCCGTTTAGTCGATATTTTTCTAAACGTTCGCTGACAGTTTTACAGCGAGATAGAGGAGTCCAGTTAGAATCAGCAAAATGTTCGGAGATCCATTTAATCCAAGGTTCTTTACTCCCCTGAGAATCGTGATACATCGTAGTAGGAATAGCAGAATTAGTATCACAGGTAAAGCCTCTGGGGGTCTGAGCTTTAGCCGAATTAATCGAGCCAAGCACTGTAATCGCTGTGGCGATCGCTAGAACAGTAATACCAAATTTATAGCTCAAATTTTGTACTTTCATAGTTGAACCAAATTTAAATGATTGCAGTTGTCTTGATTAGTATGTATTATGTTGGGTTTTGAATCCTATGCAGTTGGTAAGAAATTAATCGTAAGATGGTTATAGAAAATTTTTAGAGAAGACGATCGCGCCAGACAACTTTTACTAACTTCTATATGAACTCAGCAGTTAATCAGATCTATCCTGTGGTTTGGCAAGATGACCATGTGTTGTTAATCGATCAAACACGCTTACCAGAAGAGTATAGCCACGTTGCCATCAACCGCAGCTCAGATATGGCACAGGCAATTACTACCATGATCGTTCGGGGTGCGCCCGCAATTGGTGTGGCGGCAGCCTATGGAATGTATTTAGGGGCTAGAGAGATTGACACAGGCGATCGCGAATTATTCTTGGCACATCTGCAACAGGTTGCTGATTTGTTGCGCCAAACTCGCCCGACGGCAGTTAATTTATTCTGGGCGATCGCGCGGATGTTAAAAACGGCACGGGAACAGACAGGCACGATTGCCGAAATTAAAGCTACTCTGCTCAAAACAGCCCAGGAGATTCAAGCAGAAGATTTGGCAACTTGTCATGCAATCGGCGACCATGGTTTGAGGGTCTTGCCGACCACTCCGCAAAAGCTGAGAATTCTGACTCACTGTAATGCTGGTTCTTTAGCTACCGCAGGATATGGCACTGCGTTGGGGGTAATCCGCTCTGCTTGGCGGGAAAAACGTTTAGAGCGAGTCTATGCTGATGAAACACGTCCTCGTCTTCAGGGGGCAAAATTAACCGCCTGGGAATGTGTCCAAGAAAATATTCCCGTGACGGTGATTACCGACAGTATGGCGGCTCACTGCATGCAGCAAAAGATGATCGATCTGGTTGTTGTGGGAGCGGATCGCATTGCCGCTAATGGAGATGCTGCTAACAAAATTGGTACCTATGCTCTGGCGATCGCCGCTAAAGCACACAATGTTCCTTTCTATGTAGCTGCCCCCTTTTCAACGATTGATTTTGACTTGACAGATGGCAGTCAAATTCCCATCGAACAAAGAAATCCGTCAGAAATATATCAAATTGATGATAAAGCAATCTGCGGTTCGGGTGTGGAGTTTTACAATCCTGCTTTTGATGTGACTCCCGCTAGTTTAATCAGCGCTATCATCACCGAGAAAGGATCGCTTGAGCCTAGTTTCATAATCAGCCATCGCCCTGTAGCAGCATAGAATATTTGACCCTATAGGTTGAGGTTAAAAAAAGAGAGATCGACAAAAATCTCTCTAATCGATTAAATGAAATTAAGCTAAGTTACGGGGATTAATACTTAACGTTGGAAGAGGCTGTTGTGTTGGATTTTCTTTTTGCCAATCCACCTGTTTGTAAGTACCGAAAACACGATCCCACCAATCAATAGCTAAGCCAAAATTGCTATTCCATTGATTAGGACTATTGTGATGAACGTAATGAACGGGCATTTTCATCCAAAAGCATTTGTGGGGATTATTATGCTGAATCTGATGCGCGTAAGAAGCGAAGGCTGCAAAAGCTATAGTGCCAGATACCATAATAATTCCCCAGGAACAGGAAATTAGGAAAGCTGGTAATACCAGTAAAGATACTAAACTGAAATCCAGCCAATCCCCCCAAAATCCTTTAGCTGCATTGCTGCGATGATGACCATAATGAGCCGTAATCCCGTTGCCAAATTTGGGAGAGATATGCATCATACGGTGTACCCAATACTCGAGAAAACTGCCAAAAATAAAGGCAAAGATGAAACACGCGACTGATTGCATAGTTTTTTGATCTGTTCTCAATACAATAGGTTGAGTTTAGTTAATAGAATAATCTTTAGTCTGTCCTGAAAAGGACTTTGTAGAGCTTACTCGATAAAGCACTATTTAATGGGTAAGATCAAAAAACAATTGCTAAAGATAACTGCAAAGGCAAATTAAATAAAGAAGCTAACGCCACTTAAAAATAGCTGCACCCCAGGTTAAACCCGCCCCAAAACCAGAAGCAGCAATCATGTCTCCAGGCTTAACTCTACCATCTCTGACCGCAGCATCTAGTGCCAGAGGAATCGAGGCAGCGGAGGTGTTACCGTACTCGGCTATATTGCTTAAGATCTTTGATTGAGGAATCTTGAGGCGTTTAGCTACCGCATCCATAATACGCTGATTTGCCTGATGGAGTAGCAACCAGTCAAGATCATCAGCAGTTAAATTTGCCTGGAACATAGCTTTACTAAGTGCTTCGGGAACTTTAGCTACAGCAAAGCGGTATACTTCTCTACCATTCATCGTGATGGGGTTATAGGAACCTTGTTGCACCGTAATATCGTCAACTAAAGGCTGATCGTGGCAACTATAGTTCAGGTTAAGAGAGTCATTCTGACTACCATCACTATACATGCCGAAACTAAGTAAACGATTTTCTGCTACTCCCTGACAGACGGCTGCCCCAGCACCATCACCAAAAAGAATACAGCTAGTGCGATCGCTCCAGTCTATCCAGCGAGAAAGCACGTCGGCACCAATAATTAAGACGTTCTGATACATCCCGGTGCTAATAAATTGGGAAGCAGTGATTAAAGCAAACAAAAAACCCGAACAAGCAGCGGTTAGATCGAAGGCTACGGCATTTGTCGCCCCAATTAAGCCTTGAATCTTACAGGCACTACCAAACATATCATCGGGGGTAGAAGTTGCCAGGATAATTAAGTCTATATCGGTAGGAGAGATCTCCGCCATCGCGATCGCTTGTCTGGCAGCAATAGCTGATAGCTGACTTAAAGATTCCCTAGGAGAGGCTAGATGACGGTTTTTCATGCCTGTTCTAGCATTGATCCACTCGTCAGAAGTATCTACCATCTGAGCAAGATGATCGTTGGTTAAAACTGACTCTGGTGCAGCGGAGCCACAGCCAGTAATCGCCATACCTACCCCCATATTGTTCAACGTCTTACTCCATTACTTGTTTGGGCTATCTGTATCTGTCTAACTTTTTTAACTATGTATTTAATATTTAACTATTATCTTTAGCTAGCAGTTGCCTCGGTATGCTTTTCTTCTTCTAAGGGCTGCTGATTGTTGGCTTTGATTTTCTCTAACACCTCGTTCTCGATTGCCTCTTTTGCCAACCGAATGGCACTAAACATCGAACCTCGACGAGAGCTACCATGACTAATAATACAGATTCCTGCGACCCCAAACAATAATGCGCCACCGTGTTCGGCGCGATCGATTCGGCGTTTAATATTCATCAAATTGGGTTTAAGGATAGCAGTACCTAATTTACCGTGCAATCCTTGGGGCAGTTCCTCTTTCATAATCTGTAGCATTACTTCCCCAATCGCTTCGGCAAACTTGAGAACAATATTACCCACAAAACCATCACACACTATGATGTCAAACTCCCCTGATAACACATCTCGCCCCTCCGCATTACCAAGAAAGTGAATTAGAGGGTTGTTGGTCAATAGTTTGTGAGTGGATAAGGCGAGTTCGTTACCTTTGGAAGACTCTTCGCCAATATTAAGTAAACCTACCTGGGGTTTTTCTATTCCCAAAACATATCGACTATAAATTGTACCCATCAGGGCAAACTGCTCTAAATACTTTGGCTTACAATCGACATTTGCCCCGACATCTAACACAATTACCGATTTATCAGGAACGATCGTGGGTAAAACTGCACCAATTGCAGGACGCTCAATACCTTCAATTCGACCCAACCTTAGCAGCGCCGATGCCATTGCCGCCCCTGAATGCCCCGCTGAAACCACAGCATCAGCTTCTTTTTCCTTGACCAAATTCATCGCCACGTTGATCGAGGCTTTAGGTTTGCGACGAATTCCTACTAACGGTTCTTCTTTCATGGCAATCACGTCTTCTGTGTGAACTACCTTGACATGCTCTGAATCTTTGCCGCCGTGCTTTTTGATCAGAGGGTCGATCTGTTGCTCGTCTCCTACCAGCAGGACATCTACACCTAATTCCGCCGAAGCCTGGATTGCTCCTGCAACAATTTCTTCAGGGGCAAAATCTCCCCCCATAGCGTCTACTGCAATTCTTGCCCGCGTTAATCCCATGTAGCAAATTTTATATAAGCCTTACAAATTTTAACAGTCTAAGGTCAAAGATTCATAATATTCAGCGAAAATGACCTAAAAAAAATTATTCTCTTAACTTAACTTTGAAAATAAACTTTGAAAATAGAAAAGTTATAAATGATGTTGTTATTGGCGATTAATATTCTAGCTTGCGAGTAGCTTTACTCTAATTATTTTATGTTGGATTTGATCGTTTCGCTCATTACGGGTATTCCTGGTTGGTTTAACATTCCTGAACCGCAGCCTGATTTGCCACCGTTAGAATTACTTCCTTGGGAGCAATCAGCAATCTTTGAGCTGCCTGAATTTAACCGCGATCGCACTTCCCAAACCATGATTGATAACTATTTGAAAAATCTAACCCACCAGGGATTTGAGCGCGATCGCCAGGGAATATGGGTGCAGTCGGGTTGGGACGTATCTGCAAGCAATATGGGTCAAACACCCCTGCCCGCTGCCTCTTTGACCAAGATTGCCACTACTCTTGCCGCTTTAAGTAAATGGGGCGCAAAACATCAATTCCCCACAAATATCTACATTACGGGAAAAATTAATCGGGGAGTAGTTACAGGAGATTTAATTGTTCAGGGCAGCGGCGATCCTTTATTTGTTTGGGAAGAAGCGATCGCTTTGGGCAATACCCTCACCCAACTGGGTATTAAAGAAATCCAGGGCAATATTTTTGTAACAAATCAGTTTTACATGAACTTTGAGCAAAACTCGGCGATCGCAGGAGATCTATTAAAGCAGGCATTAGATTTAAATCTGTGGGACTCAGCCATAACTCAGCAATATCTACAAATGCCAGTCGGCACAAAACAGCCTGAGATTAAAATCAAGGGGCAAGCCCAACAAATTGAGCATGTTCCCGCCAATGCTCAATTATTAATTCGCCATCGCTCATTACCTCTGGCAGAAATCTTGCGACAGATGAACATTTACAGCAATAACAAGATGGCGCAAACACTGGCTGATTTACTGGGCGGTGCCAGGGTAGTTGCCCAATCCTCAGCAAAGATAGCTGGTTTTCCCCTGGCAGAAATCACCTTAGTCAATGGATCGGGTTTAGGTGAAGAGAATCGTATTTCCCCCCGTGCCGTCTGTCAGATACTGATGGCAATCAATCGTCTGCTTCAGCCCCATTCCTCTAGTGCAGCAGATTTATTTCCTACTGCCAGATTCAGATCGT
>CAVRWR010000188.1:0-4066 GCA_963724445.1 uncultured cyanobacterium
GATGTCAATGCTCAGGCAAGTGTACGGGAGTTTTTACGAGAATATAATGCTCGCTACCAAGCCACGATTTTGTTAACCAGTCATTACATGGCAGACATTACGGCTTTATGTAAGCGCGTGTTACTGATCCATCAGGGTGGGTTAATCTATGATGGCAGTCTCGAAGGTTTGCATGATAATTTTGCCCCCTATCGAGAAGTGCGGGTGGAATTGGCTAAACCGATTAATAGTCGGGAGGATCTAGCAAAATATGGTCAAATCCTGAATATTGACAGTCAGGCTGTTTGTTTTTTAATTCCCCGTGAAAATTTAACTAAGGCAGTTTCCCAAATTCTTGCCGAGTTAGAGATTCTGGATTTATCGGTCAATGAACCTGCGATCGAAGAAGTAATTGGCAGTGTTTTTCGTTCAGGGAGTGTTTAGACTAGCGCGAAATCAACAATAAGGATTCTTGATCTTACTCTGAGTCCCTAATATTTTGAAAATCACCAAATATTGTAACTTTTATATAACTTGTTGGTAACTTTTATATAGTCGAATAGATAACTTTGACTAATCGAAAATTGAATGCAGATGCACTATAGTTAGTCTCAGTGTTAATTCTCTTGACTACTAACTATTTATCCTAAATCTTATTGAAATAACACTTAATTTAAATAACAACTTAAGATTTTCATGCTTTTTAGTTAAGTCCTGCCATTGCTCGTACAAGACTATTTTGATTTATATCGAGGTTGTTATCCAGACTCTGTTCTATACAGCATGATTCAGATTGATTTAGTCTACTGTCCACTATTGCCTAATCAGGTCTTAAATAAATATATGCGTAAGTCTTTGCATTTCTCTTTTGTGTTAGCAATTATTGGTGTTAGTAGTTTAGCTACTGTTAGTGCTGTTCCCCTACCTGCCAGTGCTTACGAAGTTTACCTAAATGGAAGGCAAGGTGGAGATCCATCTGGATACTTGTACAATGTTACCCTAGATTCTAATGATATTAGTAGAACTCTAGACCCCGTGAAATGGGATGTTCCAGCAGGGATTACCAACGCTAGTGGACAGACAACTCCGATCGCACTGAGTGCAACATCTCAAATTATAGTTAAAGAGTTTACTAGTACTTATCTGAAATTAGGTATTACACTCACGAATACCACTAAACTAGATCCCAACAATTCTAACTCTAAAGCAAGTATTTTGAGCTTTGGGTTTGGAATTGACCCAAATGTGAGTTCAGTACAATTGTCTCAGGACAATAACGTTATTTTCAATCAGGCTACTGTCCAATCAGGCGCTCAGAATTTTCCAGGCGGCTTTAAGAATATTGATATTTGTATTTTTTCAGCCAATAACTGTAGTGGAGGGAATGTCAACCAAGGTCTACAGGCAGGACAGTCTGATGTCTTTGACCTAATTGTAACTGGTAACTTCTGGAATGCGAGTAAAGGACAGCAATTTGTGACGCTGAGTGATTTCCCCCTGAAGTTCCAAACTAATAATGGCAGCTTTGAGGCAGCTGGAGTTCCTGAACCAATGACTGTCATGGGTTCAGCTATGGCGCTTAGTTTTGGCGCAATGTTCAGAAAAAAACTTGTCAACAAGCAAAAGAAATCTGCTATTAAGCAGTAGTACTCCAATTCCTTTCCAGTCAAGAATTGGTGGTGCAGGGCGCAATACCGCACCACCAATTCTTGACTTTTTTAACATGATAGGTAAAGTCTTATTATGCAGAGCCTAAAGCCACCTTCAATTGCTTCAATCAAAGCTCCTGAAATCTGGTTATTGGGTATTGCGACTTGTCTAGTTGCTATCAACCTAACCCTAATATCGAGGACTTCTAAAGCTGACCTTTTGACTAGCAGTATGCTCTTCTATGTAGCGATCGGCTCTTTAATAAGGATTAAGCGAGATGAACTAAAACTAACGAGTGACATACTATCTAGTGTATCTGGAGCATTGCTGATAGGTCTTGTATTGCTGAGGAGTAGTTTTATCTCAGATTACGATCCCTTTCTGCGAATTGCCCCAATAGTCTCAGGCTTAGGTCTGTCTTTGCTTGCTTCTGGTGTGAGGAACTTGAAACAGTATTGGCGAGAATTGTCTATACTCTGTTTTCTGGTTCCTTCTCCTGGAGCCTTAGCATTGTTGGTTGATATTTCCACGCAGACTGCTCAATTTGCTACCTTTATCCTCTGGAATCTAGGGTTTAACGTCTCTCGACAAGGAGTCTATGTTATTGTGAACACAGGAATAGTTGAAGTATATTCAGGTTGTTCAGGAATCGAGTCCATGTTTCATCTATTGGGATTAGCGTATCTCTTTATGTTGATGTTTCCGACAACCCTAAGCCATAAACTTTTGGTACCAATCACAGCACTCTCTGTTGGTTTTGTTGTTAATGGGTTCCGAGTTGCTTTAATGGCATTCCTCGCCGCCTATTCTAGTCGTGAAAGTCTCGAATACTGGCACACTGGTCAGGGGTCATTCATTTTTTCAATGATTGCTGTCTTTTTGTTCGGTATATTTTGCTTTTATCTGCTTCAAGAGAATGATGCAGATGGTGAGCAACCGATGGAGTAATAGCTGCTGTGAATTCTAACTCAAGTCTGAGTATTCCTTTATTAATAGTAGTTTTTGGTAGTTCTTTACTTGTTTTGGCAAAGGTTACGCTAGCTCCAAATACTAGTATAAATACGGCTGCTCCTTTCGCTTTTCCTGATTCCGTTTTGTTACCCAAATGGCAGGCATTACCTAGTTCTCCTCTAGATAATCAAGATATTGGAGATTCTAAATCTCTCGCAGGTCGGCTGTACCAATATCAACAAGATGGCACTACATTAAAGATTGAGATGTATTATTTTGCAAACACCGATGGAGATGTAGAGAAATTCCTGAAAAGACGAATCTCCATCTCAATACCTCAAATTCAACAGCGACAAAAAGATGGTATTGGTTACTATGGTCTCTTCAACCATCAACAAAGAGCCAACTTAAGCGCTTGTATTAATCCTGCTGGTAGTAGTACATTTACAAGCAGACAGTTTAAGCATAACCGCAATGTCAGTGATCTATCGAAGACCCTAATACCTTGGTTGTTGGGTGAAAGAAATCTCCAAGATAATCGATGTTTGTTTGTCAATTTATCGATTCCACTCAGCCAAGAATCTTCAGATATAGCTTATCAAAAGTTGGAAAGTGCTTGGCTTTCTTGGTATCAGTTCTGGAATTACCAATTTTCGAGATCCTAACTGTGCATTGACTCTGTTTTTTATAGAATGATTGAATAATTATGAATTTGTCAATGAACGATTCTGAACTACCAAGCTTTTTGTTTCGACGGATTGGCTATGGTCTATTGATTCTGGCTTTTTTGAATTTCGTTGATATTCTATTTCCTTTGCATCTCATGGATCCTACTTGGGAATTTCAGACCTTTGGGGCAATAGTTGATAGTTCTCCCATTCCTTTGTTGGGTTTAGCATTAGTTTTCTATGGAAAGTTGGAAAATCGCCAAAAATGGGAACCATTGGTTCTTAGATTTCTATCTTTGGTCACGCTAATTTTGGGAATATCCTTTTTTCTGTTGATTCCTGGTGGGTTGAGCAGCGCACAACGAATCAACCAGAGAAATTCTCAACGCATTGATATTCAATCTAGCCAGCAAATTGATCGCATACAACAGCTCCAAAAGCAGTTGAATCAGGCAACAGAATCACAATTAGAAACGTTGTTAAATCAGGCAATTGCTCAAAAACCTGAGCTAGGGATTAAAAATACGCAAAATCTGAAAGAAACTCTACAGAAAGACCTTGAGCGGTCAATGACAACAGCTAGAGAGCAGTCTGAAGCTGAGCGAGAAACAAAGAGGTTTGAACTATTTAAAAAAGCTTTTAAATGGAGTCTAGGATCTATTATTTCGGGATTCCTATTCATTCAGATTTGGCGAGCGACTCGTTTGTTATATATAGGTTCTCGTAGAAAAAAAGGCTGGTAACATTTTCTTTTATCAATAGACTGAAGAAGACTGAAGATTAATTGGCAGTGTTTTCCGAGTAGGGAGTTTTACTCA
>CAVRWR010000189.1:0-20596 GCA_963724445.1 uncultured cyanobacterium
TTGATTTCCTTGGATATCATATCCGACAGTTTCGGACAGGTAAACATAGAAGTCCAATACATCCCAGCAATAAAGAAAAACTTGGTTTTAGAACACTTATTATTCCTTCCAAAGATGCTTTAAAGAAACATCAACAAAAAATTAAAGATGTTGTCATAAAGCATAAATACTCCCACCAAGCAAAACTTATAGTAGAGCTTAACCCGATTATTAGAGGATGGACAAATTATTATTCATTCTCCAATGCTCAAACAATGGGGGTACTTACAGGACAAGACCGATTGGTTTTCCAAAAACTTAGAGCCTGGAGTCGTCATCGTACAGGTGACTGGCACAAAGCTCGAAAGAAATACTGGACAACGATTGGTAAAAACAATTGGGTATTCGCAACCAGGAAAGGAGATGAAATTCCTTTGCGGTTACTAACACACACGCAGTTCGGGAGCAGTGGTTCTGAGTATGTGAAGGTTAAAGGCGATGCCAGTCCCTACGATGGAAGGTTAATTTATTGGAGTATCAGGATGGGGCGTAGCCCAGACATGCCATCTCGAAAAGCATCATTGCTTAAGAGACAAAAAGGCGTATGTTCCTGGTGCTGTTTACACTTCCGTGAAAGAGACTTGTTAGAAACTGACCATATTATTCCTCGCGCCCTTGGTGGCAAAGACGAATATAAGAATTTACAACTCCTACACGGTCACTGCCACGACGATAAAACTGCTCTTGACTTAGAATTCATTAGGAATCAAAGATTCATGAAATATCTGGATTACATTAACCAAACATTAGATAAATCTAACTGGTTTTGGAATGAAAATGATATCTTAATTGTCTCATAAGAAAAGACCAGGATGTCCTACTGACAATAGGATATATGTTGAGTAGCCCGATGAAGCGAAAGTTTCACGTCGGGTTTCGGACGGGAGGGGTGCAGTGGTAACACTCACCTCGACCCTTCTAGGATGTCAAATATTGGTTATGGCAGATGGGTAAATCCCAAGTTACTCGAATCTACTAATGAAGAAAATAATGCAGAAAAAGCTAAGATCAAATCTTCTTCAATGCAGATCATTGCCTTTAATCCCAATAAGCCTGTACTCAAAATTGCTGAAGTTAATCGACAGTTAAACCTGCTTTCTGTGCCTGGAGGAATTTTATACGATCGCCTGTCAAAATCAGAGTCGGGGAATATTCCCCAAATGTTTGCCGAACAGGGTAAAGTTTCTAGCATTCTGGATAATCATCGAGTTACGGTAATGGGCTTGTTTAATTTAGGCAGTACTTTTTACTACGACGGCGTAGCGGTCATGAGCGACTGGAATTATGGACAAATAAACGGTCAGGAAAAATTAAATGAAGTTTCACTTGGGGTAATATCTCTAGAGCCTGGAGCAAATCCACAGACCGTAAGTCAGCTTTTGCAACAGAATCTGAGTAAAGATATTAAAGTATTAACCACAGCCGAATTAGCCAAAGCAGAACGGGATGAAGTAGCTACCTGGTCTGAAGGGAAAGTACTAAACTTTGGGGCAATGATCGGATTTATTGTCGGTATTATTATTGTTTACCAGGTAATCTATACCGATGTAAGCGAACATCTGCCTGAATATGCCACCCTTAAGGCTATGGGTTATAAAGACCGCGAGCTATCTCTGGTGGTGCTGCAAGAATCTTTGATTCTGGCAATTATGGGCTTTATTCCTGGCTATTTGGCTTCTTTTGGCATTTATTACTTAATGACCAATTTTATCGAACTTCCCGTCACCATGAATTCGGGTATTGCCTTACGAGTTTTTACCTTAAATATCATGATGTGTACAATCTCTGGGGCGATCGCTATTAAAAAACTTCGTACTGCCGATCCTGCGGATATCTTTTACTAATCCTGAATTCTCAAGAAACACACCCTAGATAATGAGCGATCTAGTTTCGTCCTCTTTGAATATAGTAAGGAGAGAACAAATGCTCATTAGTCATCCTTGACACAATCCATTGCCTCTGCTGCTTTATTTGTCCGTAAATAATAAACTGTGCCGTCGAAGCAGCATAATATTCTCTTTTCATTCCTGGAACATTGTTCTTAAAAGCGATCGCCCCAGATTCCAATCAAAGCCTTTAAAGAACTTTTGATTTTTGACAGTTAGCTGTTGACTCTTGAGGGTTAAAGCCATATTCTTCCCTGACCAAATATAATGGTCTACCTTTGACCTCTTCGTACACCCGACCTAAATATTCTCCCAGTACTCCCAGAGTAATTAACTGTATTCCTCCCAGAAACAAGATCGCTACCATCAAAGAAGCGTAACCAGGAACATCAACACCAAAAATCAGCGTCCGAATTACCAGCATCAAAGCATATAGCAAAGAAACCAAAGAAATAGCTACGCCGATATAACTCCAAACCTTAAGGGGTAGAAAGCTAAAAGAAGTTATGCCATCAAGGGCAAAGTTCCAAAGTTTCCAATAGTTCCAGGTGGTTTTTCCAGAATGACGGGGTTCGCGGTCAAATAAGACTGAGGTTTGTTTGTATCCAACCCAGGCAAATAAGCCTTTCATAAAGCGGGTTCGCTCGGGTAATTTCTTAATCGCTTCCACCACTCGGCGATCCAACAGGCGAAAGTCCCCTGTGTTGGCGGGTATTGGCACCTGGCTCATTTTGCCGATAGTCTGGTAAAAAGCTTTAGCTGAGGTTTGTTTAAGCCAACTTTCTCCCTGGCGCGATCGCCTGGTAGCATAGACCACATCATAGCCTTCCCGCCATTTAGCAATTAACGGAGCGATTAATTCAGGTGGATCTTGTAAATCAGCATCAAGGGGAATTACCGCAGCACCACTAGCATAGTCTATTCCTGCGGTTAGGGCGATCTCCTTGCCAAAATTACGCGAAAGATTAACTATCTTGATGGCAGAATTGTCTTGGTGCAGTTCGAGCAGTTTTGGCAGCGTATTGTCTTGGCTACCATCATTAATGCAAATTATTTCGTAGTTAATGTTTAACCGATTTAAGATTGGTGTTAATCTGGCAAATAGGTGTTCAATGCTTTCCGACTCGTTATACAGGGGGATGACTAGCGATATTTCAACTGAATTAGAGTAGAGAGACATTTTCTACCTCGTCAAGATTAGTCACACATCTTAAGGCAATATTGCCAGCAATTTGCTATTCTGCTTATTCGATCGACTAAAACAAAAAAACCAAGGCGTAGATATAACACCTCGGTCAATAGATTTTAGTTGATATTCAATTAAAAGTGCTTTTCAAATAGTCAATACTAAGGCTGATAAATCAGCAATGATTTAAGCAAACCATTCTTCAAGGGCTTCCGCTTTTGTATTAGTGTTGCGAGAGGGAGTTTCACGCTCAAAGTTCATATGAATCGAACGAGTTTGCTCTCCATCTATCGCTACTGCCTTAATGGGATAATCGATTACGCCGTCTTGGAAAGACATTTGGAAACGGAATGTACCATCAGGATTTAGCTTGATTTGGCGATCGCCAATAGTTACTGTCGCGTCAGGCTCAGTTGCACCATAGACAATCAACTCAGCATCAGCCACCAACCAAAATTTACGGGGACGAGCCGCTGCCAAATCTCCAGAGAAACCAGCCCCAGACATATTTTGACCAGATGCCGTAGGTACTGCCCACATCCCTGCACCAGAAGGGAATACATAGGAACTGACCGCTGCTTCAGGAGTTTGCTGCATCGAACCAAATAGTGAGCCAGCCATCCGCATTGACTCTGTATCTTTGGTCATGCCAAAGACATTATCGTAAAGGCGATCGCCTTGAGCTGTTGTACCTGCACTTGTTTCCATTGCTGCTTGCTTCTTGGCAGGAGGCACCAGGTTATAAAGCATTTTACCTTTTAGATCTTCCTCCCAGTTGACGGTAATAAAAGCATCCTCAATCCAGTCAGAAGGATATACAGGGGCAATACTCACAGAAGTAGAGCGAGCTAAGACTAACCAGCGTCCGTCAGCACAGCGATATCCAATATCCGCAACGTAGTCGCGATCGCTGACAGGAATTGGCAGATACCATTCTCTTGCCATCTCATCACAAAGATATTCTTGAACACTATGGGGTGCTTGGTGATTGATGTCAACGTCAGTTACATCATAGATTCTTATGGCTAGCTGTTGCCCTCCTTGGCGACGCAACTCCTCTTTGTGACTGTGAGGAATATCCCAATATGCATATGCCCACTGCGGATCGCGAGGCATTAACATAATACGGCTCTCACCATAACCGTCAGGAAGCTCTCCTAGGTCCCGATCGACGCTCGCCAGAGTTTCCATCAGATCCTCATCTTTACCTACTTCAAATTTCTTACCTATCACTTGTTGTTCCTCCTGCATATCTAATGGGCTTTGAGAAAATCTTTGCTGTTCGGTTTCTTTCATTGCTTCTTTGATCGAAGTAAGTAGCTGCGCTTTGCGCATCCGACTGTATCGAGATATTTTATATTCGCTGGCAACTTTGCGTAGCTGCCGCAAAGTCATTTCTTCTAGTGGTGGACGTTCTTTTGCCATTAACTTACAACCCCTTATTAGTTAGACGGTGTTTAGATGCTGGCAGCTTTGTGTCAGACTTACTTCAAAGCATTTAATGCTTTATTTCATCTTTAAACCTTAATTACTCTGCGTCTAGCTAATTATTTTTATTATTTGTACGAGTGTGGGAAAGGTTTTAACCACTTGATTAAGTTATAACAACAAAACATCGACGGGGATCAACTGTAAAGGATAAAAACGTAGCTGATTGACGATTTTGCTGCATCTCACAGCAATAAAGTCATCAAATCATGACTTTATTGCTGTTTCTGGCGATCGCGGATCTCTCTTATGTCATGAAAACATAACTTTAGATTTCAAAGCGATTATTCTCAGCGTTTAATAAAGGCGAAGCTTTAATCTCCTCAACAGATGAAGACGGTGTTTTCTCACGTTCGATTTTTTCCCGCTCTAACTGATCTGGTTTTTTGGTCAGACCAAGTTTATTAAGCAAATAATATGCGCCTATGCCTAAAACAGTTCCTAGAGCCAAGCCAAAGACAATCAGTTTAGTAAAAATGCTCTCAAGCTGTTTTTTGCGCAGTGCCACACTCTTTGTCGATAAATTGGCATCAATATTATCCAAATTCTGCTCGGCATCATTCTTCGGCGTATTTCGAGATTGGTCGGCGTTAAAATTGTCTTCTGGTTGAAACATAGTAATAAAACTGGGAAATATAAGGGAATAGGTTTGCTGCTGATAAAAATGTAATAGTAGCCAGCTAAATAAAGAATATTATTTAAAAATCTTATTTGCCACGAGAGTTTATCAAGCTCTTTACATACATCTTGCACTGTTTAATTTAACTAGACAATAAAAAAGCACCCACTAACATGAGTGCTTTGCTGCAAAATTAAATAAACGCTGGCGGCTAAGTTTAAGCTACGGTTTCAGCTACTGGATAGACGCTTACTTTTTTTTGTCCTCTAGTTCTGTATTCAAACTTAACTTCACCATGAATCAAAGAATACAAAGTGTCATCGTTGCCTCGACCAACATTGTTTCCAGGATAGAATTTAGTGCCTCTCTGACGAACTAAAATGCTTCCTGCGGTTACTTCTTGACCGCCATAGCGCTTTACTCCCAACCGCTTGGAGTTAGAATCGCGACCGTTACGCGTACTACCAGTTCCTTTCTTGTGAGCCATGCTGTCTTCCTCTAATTTTTAAATATTAACTAACTATTGGGTTTATTTATTCTGCCGTAGCAGTTTCTGCCGTAGCAGTTTCTGCCTCAGCAGCAGCCAGCACTGAACCATTCAGGCTAATCGAGTTAATCATCAGACGAGTCAACTCTTGACGGTGACCACGCTTTTTGCGGGTTTTCTTCTTCGGCTGCATTTTATAAACGATAACTTTTTTGCCGCGTCGATGGCGCATTACTGTACCTTCTACGGTAGCTCCCTCAACATAGGGACGACCTACGGTAACTTCGTCGTCATTATTTACCAACAAAACTTTGTCGATAGCATAGTCAGATTCAGGATCGGCAGACAATAAATTGATGTCATAAAAACGCCCTGGTTCGACTATGATTTGCGTTCCGCCTATTTCTACAATTGCGTAAGTCATAAAATTTTTCTGTTCTAGTATTGCCGTAAGGGTAGCCAGGCAAAATTAAGAAACCAACTAAATAGCATTTTTAGTATTAAGTCCTTAATTTCGCTATGGCATTTAATGCTTCAACCCGCTCCGAGCAAGTTATTGGATGCCCAATCTATAATTATCTTGATTTCAACTAAGGTTGTCAAGCTATATTAGTTATTCCAAGGCGATCGCATTTTTTATGTAGGGAAAGGAAAGGCGATCGCTTTAATTCAAATTACAATTCATCTTCAGAAATTACCGAAACTTTCAAAAAATGCTTCAGTAAGCCTGTTTTCAAAGCCTTGTTACCGTGTACAGGCACAAGTTAGTGATGCTCATGGCAAGATAATATTTGCCAATACTTTATTTAACTGCTTGGCAACAGTTAGTGATACTCACAGATGATCGGGCTAAAATCTGACGAAATTAAACACATAATCACCGTTGGCGCTCAAACTAACTAAATACTACATTTTGTTGTCACAATTACAGATTTATCTTATTTGGATGATCGAGATTTTCTAGCTGTTCTATTAATAAATAATTAAAATTTTTCAAGTGACATTTGGTAATTTATAAATTAGACTTAAAGCTACTTAAAATTCAATCAAAGCAAACGGTATTATTTTTATTCACATCAATAAAATTTGGCATTACTCATCTAATCTAAATAGTTTGCCTGAGCAGACATAAAAAATATTAGGATCAACAATATAAAAAAATAAAGTCAAGCAAAATAATATATCAAATACCTATTGTTTACTTTAGCAAATTAGTCTTATTTGAAAAATTAAATCTGCCATTTAGCTTCTTGATTATGAATAAATATGGCACAGCAATCCTACTAACTGGGCTATTAATTATATTAACCAATAATTTGGCGATCGCCAAGGATACGACAACAGATATTCCCAGCATTTGTACTGGGATAAATAATCAGATAAATAATCAAGTTTCATCGGTAATTGATAAAATCAATAAAGATGATCGAGCCGATAACATCAGCCGAGTAAATAATACGCTCCCTGTTAGAAAAGCTACGCCAAATCCAACTCAAGCCAGCTTTTGGTGGGCGGCAGAACAGTTTGACCCTTTCAATGGCAAACTAGTAGAAAATTGGCTTACCTATCCTGAAAAAAAACAAATAAGCTTGGTTGTCAGTTGGCGGTTATGGACTCTTTTAGATTATTTAGAGCGCTATCGCTTTGTAAATCAGTTTGGTACCGTAGCCAGAAAATATGGTTATAGTCTGGCTATTTTTAATCAAAAATCTCAATGTTTAGCAAGTTATCAATACAATCGAGACAGTAAACCTCCCAAATGGGAGTTAAATCTAGAAGAATTAGGTAGGGATAGTTTACCAATTGAACCACAACAACTTGAAGAAAATCCGCTGTTAGACAGTAATTAGTAATCAGTAATCACCAATTACTAATCCCTTTACAAAGCTCCTGCAGCGGTTTGATCGAGAATGCTACCATCACCTAAGTGGGTCGTAATATTAATTGCCTGCAACACGGGTTTCCCTGCGGCACCTTGGGGATAGTCGATCACGCTGACGGCACAGTTACCTTGTTTAATATTCCAAAAGTTGTCTGGTTTTAGTCCTAGTAAATAGCAAATAATTACCTTGTTAATGGCATCATGAGCGACGATCAATCCTGTTAAGGGAGTATCAGAATTACTGTAGTCTGCAACTACTTTATTCCAGGCGGCAACCCCTCGTTCCCAGACCTGCTGTAAATTTTCTCCTTCAGGCATTTGGACAGTTTCTGGGCGTTCTTTCCACTGTTGAAGCAGTTCGGGATATTCAGCTTGAATTTCTGCTTCGAGCATTCCTTCCCACAAGCCGTGACAGATTTCTACTAGTTCAGAGGTAGTGGTTAGTTCTACACCAGGATGCTGTTCGAGAATAATCTCAGCAGTTTCCTTCGGACGCAGCATAGGACTGGAAAGAGCAAAATCAATCGGGATATCTCGTAAAAAAGCTCTAGCTTTATCTCCCTGCGATCGCCCATGATCGTTTAGGGGGATATCCCTGATACCCTGAAAGCGTGATTCTTTGTTCCAGTCAGTTTCTCCATGACGCACTAATAATAAACGTGGTCCAGAATGGTGAGGTCGAACAGTAGGAATCGGTAGACCCATATGAGAAGTCTGATTGAGAGATTCTAGCTGCACAGGCTCGCCAAAACCACCAGTAAAGTTAAGAATGTTGATACAGCAATTGGACTGTTGAATCGAATGATAGCGAGAGATATCAATGCCGATGGCGCTCATGATGAGACAGCGATTAATGCCGTTGTGTGCCGTAATCAAAATTGTAGCGTTTTGATGTTTGGCGATCGCTGATTGCCAGAAATCTTGAGCCTGTTGATAGAGAGAACGAACGGGATAGTAATCTCCTTCTGGGACAATCATTTTCAAATCTTGAGGATTTTCTTTCCACTGGCGATAGTCATCGGCGAACTTTGAGATTACTTCCTCCTTTTTTAGCTCTGACCATAGGGGTAAATCAATCTCCATCAGCCGATCTGTCGGTTGTAAAGTGGGAGGATTAGTTAAATGAGCGTGAATTATTTCGGCAGTCCGTTTTGCTCGCTGAAGAGGACTACAGTAGAAGGCATCAATTTTAATTTCATTCAAAGCCTTACCTACCTGTTGGGCATCGGCGACTCCTTTATCGGTTAAAACAGATTTATCACATCGACCCTGAATTATCTTTTGGGCATTATAGGTGCTTTGTCCGTGACGAACGATAATTACGCGAGTAGCCAAGCTTCTAGTCCTCTTAATAAAATTCACCTCCGTCATTGTATCGACAATTGGGCAAATATACTCCCTCTGTTTGAGGTGACTACTATAGGCAGATTGATAACTGTTCAATGACAAGGGATAATGCCATTTAGGTATAAAAAATAACTATATATATTTGCTTTGGAGAATAGATGACGATAAAACGGGTAATTTTAGCTTTATTAACTTTATTTGCGATCGCCCAAGTTGGGCTTTCTTTGAATAGTAGTCTTTCTCAACCTCAAATTCAAAGTCGTTTGGAGCTTTATCAAACAAATTTGGTTCTTCACGTCGCCGAATTTAAATCCAGTCTGGAAGATGAGTTTGATTTAAACACTGCCGTTAGCTCTTTGGTGGGAGAAGATCCTTATAAGGCAGCTAACCAGAAATATCAGCAGGTTCGCCAAGAAACTCTAAAGAGTCGCGATAAGTTTAAATCTCAGCTATTACAGCTAGATAATTCAGACTCAAGTACTTTAGAGGTAGCCGATAAATCAGCAAACATTGCTCGAAAAAAGCAGTTGACTGGACAAATAGCTGAACTAGAGCAGTTTATCCATGAATTAGATTTAAAACGAGGAATTTTGAGCGCAGTAGAGGGTAATCCTAAAGCAGCAATCTCTATCTGGGACAGTACAGTCGAGGAAATTAATAACCCAAGAGATCGTTACGCACAGACAGCAACTCTCCTCAAACAATTATGGCAAGAGCAGCCGCAAAAATCTGCATCTAACGTGGCTACCATTACCAATAATCTAGATAGTTGGTTTCGCTATCAGGCTTTGGCTAAACTTGATCGGGTAAATAACCAACCAGAAGAGCTTACCTTACTAAAAAAACAAGAATTAGAGCTTGCGACTAACTCGGTATTAAAGCTAGCAATAATTAGCGGTATTCCCGTCTTTGGTGGCATTGGTGGAGTAATACTGCTGGTATTGCTAATCATTCAAAGATTCGTTAAACCAGAAGGGGCAATTATTTCGACTAACAATAATAAGAGCTGGTCAACACCTTGGGATTGGGAGATAACCTGGCAGGTTTTGATTGTCGGTTTTTTCTTTGTTGGTCAATTTATTTTGCCTTTGCTGATCGGTATCTTGGGGCTTAATCCAGCCAATTCCTCCCTCAGAATCAAGGCTTTATATGTTCTAGGTACGTATATTTTGATGGCAATTGGCGGTATATCTGTGCTTTACCTTTCAATCAGAACTTTCTTTCCTTTGCCCGACGGCTGGTTTGAATTCAAATTCAAATCCAACTGGATTCTTTGGGGTTTTGGTGGTTATTTAGTCGCAATACCGTCAGTACTATTGGTCTCTTTAATTAATCAGCAGATTTGGCAAGGACAGGGGGGAAGCAATCCTCTGCTATTTTTGGCTTTACAGGCACAAGACAAAGTAGCTCTAATCGTATTTTTTACTACAGCTTCCATCGCCGCACCAATTTTTGAAGAGATTATGTTTCGGGGTTTTTTGTTACCTTCCCTAACTCGCTACGTCTCCGTCACGGGAGCAATTATTATCAGTGGCTTAATTTTTGCGATCGCCCACTTAAGTCTATCGGAAGTCTTGCCCTTGGCAACCTTGGGAATAATTTTAGGCTTTGTCTACACGCGATCGCGTAATCTCCTGGCACCGATGTTGCTTCACTGTCTATGGAACAGCGGGACTTTAATCAGCCTGTTTGTCTTGGGTGGCGGTTAATGCTTTATTTATAAGTAGCGTTAGTTAAATTAGCTCTAGTTAAGTTGGTATTGGTCAGATTAGTCTCAGTTAGATCGGCACCGATTAATTTGGCGTTGGTTAGGTTAGCGTTGGTTAGATTAGCATGACTTAAGTTAGCGGCAATTAGTTTAGCGTTGGTTAAGTTAGCTCCTGCTAAATTGGCATGGCTCAAATTCGCTTCAATAAGGTTGATATTAGCCAGATGCATCTGAGCTAGATCGGCATCGTTAAGATTTGCATAGCGAAAGTTTCTTCTGCCCAAGGCATATCCTTGAATCAGGCTGGCGCGATCGCCAATGCTTAATTCTCTTTCAGGTTGGCTAGTAACGGTAAAGCTTAGGTTGTCGCTATTTTGGATCGAGGTGATTAATTCTTGATAAAGGGCGTAATCCTCTAAGCCACTAATATCTACCCAGGCTCTTGTGCGGGTGAGGGCAGTAAATAATTGATGACGCAGATATATATTGCTCTCGTCTTGAGCTATGGAATCTAAACCAATGAGATATACCTGATCCGCTTCTTGTCCTTTAGCGCGGTGGATAGTGGAAATAGTAACTGCCCCAGGATACCAAAACTGATTGGGCTGCTGCTGTTCGGTAGGCTCTAAACAGTTAAAAGTGCTTTGGCTAGGTAGATAAATATTAATACCCTGATTAATTAGGAACGTAGCAGTATGTTTAACCAGGGATTTGGCAGTAAAGGCTGTACCTAAAACGATGACTAAAATCTCGCGATCGGGCTGAAGATTGTCTACCGTCAAATTTTGCTTAATCTTCTGTGCCAAAGCGGTTAATTCTTGCTGACGAGATGCAAACTTAGTAAAGCCGATCATTTCTCCTGACCATAGTTCACTGATAATATTGGGCGAATTATCTCTAGTCAGAGTTACCTGGCTGCCGCTCTTCCACTCCCCACAAAGTTTGTAACCTAAAGCCTGCCATTCCTCAACATGGATCGAACCTGTTAAGATACCTTTGGCTCTGAGTAACCCCATAGCGATCGCATGTGCCACAACGATGATTTGGTGAGGAGTGCGATAGCAACGGGAGAGAATTTCTGTCTTATTAATTTGCCGAGCGTATTTTCCTGTAACTAAATGCCCTAGTTCTTCACCAAACAGCTCTACAGGCTCAGGTATTCTTAAGCTAGATAAACTTTGAAACTCATCATATGCCCAAATCAATCTTCTTTGCTGGGGAGCGATCGGATTGACTGGGCGCAGGGCTTGATATGCCAACCAGTAGAAAGGCTGTTTGACTTGATAGAGCCAGGTATCAACAATTAAGTCTTGTCCCTCATCAATTAACACAGCATCGAAAATCTGGGGAATTGTTCTGTTTTCCAGCAATTGAACGCAAGCCTCGGCTAAAGCCTCATGGGGCTGCTTGCTGACGGTAAAGGGGACGGATAGAGGAATTGCTCCCGCTGCTTTACAGACGGTGCTATAAAAGCCAGGCTGTTGTTTACTACCCCAGGCGTGAAGAATTTTTAGTCCAGATTGGTCAGGCTCGTAACCTAATTTATCCTGGGAAAAATAACGTATCCAGCGATCTACCTGCTTAATAAGCGAATTATATAAACTACGAGAAAAAAAGACTAGCGCAATGTCCCAGGCTGGATATTTAATCGACATCAAAGCCGCTTTTTGACAGAGAATTACTGTCTTGCCCGAACCAGCAATTCCTCTAATTCTTTGCATCCCTGGGGGAATTTGTTTAGCAATCTTCTCTTGGTGTAAATCAAGCTGATTTAAACGCGATCGCACCTGCTGAATTGTTTTTCGCCGACTTTGGACAGAGCAGGTTAAATGTTGATATTCGGGAGTATAAACAGATGTGCCTCCCAGAACAGCTAAAAGTAATTCCCACTGAGTTGTAGTTAGAACTTCTCCCAAGACAACAGGAGTCTGAGCGGTCAATCTGGCAACCAAATTAGCTTCTGCCAAATGTTCTTGAAATAAGATCGGGGGTGAATTAGGCAATCGATCAAATCCCTTTTGTCGCCATTGCAGTTGGGTGATATAGGGCAAAGCGATCGCTACCGTAGCCTTAACTTTTTGCCTTAATAGTGGTTCGCGATCGCAATATTCCAACAGAGCAAATAACTGTCTTTCCGCCTGTTGATAAGGATTGCCATATTGGGTATAAAAATTTTGGTATTGCCAACGATGACCATTAATACTAACTAACTGCTCAATCCCGATTGCCTTGACTTCAATTACGATCATGCCCAACTGATAATCGGCAATTAAAATATCAGGTTCCTTTCTAAACTTTCCCCGATCGTCAAAAATAGGATAACGCCAGTAAGCAATACATCTGCGCTGTTCAAAAGCTCGTCTAACGCTATCCCAAACTAGTTTCTCTCCTGCCGAGCCGCGATCGTCTAATATTTCTGTAGCAATAAACTTACTCATACTTACAGACAATCAAGTTTTATCCTCATCCCTCATCCCTCATCCTTTATCTTTACTGCTTCTAGAATCTTGGAATAATAAAAGCTAACGCTAGTCATGCCTGTGCGCTCGATCTCAAAGCCATTTTCCTTCAGTATCGCCATAATATCTGCTTCTTTGTGTTGATAGGCTCTAGTAGTCTTGGAAGGACCAGGAAAAAACTCGCCAATTTTCTTGAGGACAAATAACAGACAGGTTTTTGGCGCAAAGCTAAGGATTATACGAGACTCCGCTAGAGATGCTAAATGAGCAATCATTTTTGCGGCATCTTCGGTTGGATAGTGAATCAAAACGTCTAGACAGATTACAGTATTGTATTTACCCGTCAACGTTTCGAGATCATTGACCGAGAAATCAACCTTACTAAAATCTTCTAACGCCTCTTCCGCCTTTTCCTTGGCTTCTTCGACCATTTTTGCCGAAATATCGCTGGCGGAAATAGTTGCCCCCGCTTTAGCTAAGGGAATAGTCAAACTACCGACACCACACCCTGCATCACAAATTGTTAGTTCCTCTAGATTGCCGTCTTCTTCTAGCCAACCCACTACCGTATCAATAGTTTGCTGGTGTCCCTGACGAATCTTCTTTTGGACTTTGTTAACATCGTCCGTTTCGCCATAAATTCTGCGCCAGCGATCGAATCCTGTTTGATTAAAATAATCCCTAACAACTTCCTTATCGTTGATTTTATCTGCCGTTTTCATAAAATTAATTAAAAATATTTCAGGTATGAGGTCGGAACTACTATTTTTTCATACCTTGACTATTATTTACTCTGATAATTCACTCTTCTGGTTTGACAATTGAAATATAAGGCTGACTGAGATATTTCTGCGCTACCTGCTGTACTTGTTCCGCAGTAATAGTGGGAATAATCCCTTGGAAGGTTCGATCAAACTCCACCCCTAAACCGAGAGTTTCATACCAGCCATAGGTTTGGGCAATCTCTCCGTTTGTTTGTTTCCCTAAGGCATATTGTCCCAACATCTTGTTCTTTGCCCCCTGGATTTCTGACTCGCTCAAAATTTCTTTAGTCAGACGCTCTACCTCGGTACTTAAGCCTTCAATGGCAATTTCTGTATTGCTTGGTGCTGTTCCCATGTAGGTGATAAACGGTGCTACATCTAAACGAGTGGGGAAGAATGCTGAGATATCATAAGCTAATCCTCTTTTTTCTCGTAGTTCGACAAACAGACGGCTGGAAAGCCCGTTCCCTAAATAAGTGCTAATTAGCTTTAATACAGGATAGTCTTCTAGGTTTACCTTGGTACTCAAATAACCTAGCATCACGATCGACTGTTGAGTATCCTGGATAATTGATTGCTGAGAAGGATTTACGGTGGGGGAATTCAACTGAGGGATAGGAAGGGGCTGTTCTGGCTTTTGCCAATCACCGAAGACTTGGGAAATTAGCTCGATACCCTGTTTTTGAGTGATTCTTCCTGACAGACTAACCACAAAATTATCAGGACGAAAATAGGTTTGATGATATTGCTGAAGTTGGCTGCGGGACAGATCGGCGACGCTGACTTCTGTACCTAATACAGACAGACCATAGGGATGGTGGGGATACATCTGCTGGCGAAGTTGATTAAATGCCACATTAAACGGCTGTTCCTTTTGGGAACGAATCGCCTGTAAGGTTAACTTGCGTTCCAATTCCACCTCTGATTCAGGAAAAGTAGGCGATCGCACGATCTCTCCTAACAGCCTTAACATTGATGGAAAATCTGACGATACAGTCTTTAAACTCAGAGAAAAATAATCTGTGGAGGCATCTGTACCCAACCCAGCACCAATTGACTCAATCTCATTGGCAATTTCTAGGGCAGATAAATTTTCTGTTCCTTTGGTAATTACTGCCGAGACTAAATTAGCTAACCCCGCCTGCTCTGGTTTTTCGACCATCGTCCCTGCTCCCTTAAGAAAGAAGCGACCTGAAATGATATCTGCCGCTTGGTTTTCAACAACTATCAGGGTGATGCCATTATCTAAAACTGAACGATGTAAGTGGGGAATAGCTATAGTGGAATTGGAAGACATTAGGTATTTAAAAGCGGGGTTGATTTATGATAGGCAGAGCAAACCGCCTGTATATATCTAAGCAGTTTTTCCTCAACTAGACTAAGCAATTAAGGAAAAAAACCAGAAACACTTCGTTAATAAATCTCTGGTTTGAACATTAGTAATCAGTAATCAGTAATCATTTAGTATGTCTTCTTTTCGCGATATTGTTGGTTATTTCAGTAAGTATAAAGCGATCGCCATTGCTAGCATCGCTGCTTCTAGTCTGTTTGAAATTATCGATCTAGTTGTCCCCTACTGTATTGGACAGATTTTAAATGTGTTGTCCGATCAGCCGTTGGATCGGCCGATAGTCAATTTGACTTTGGTAGTGCAGAACCTGGGTAACTTTGCTCAAGGTAAGTGGTTATCCCTTGGTGTGTTACTGGGCATAATTTTCATAGTTACAGTCGTGCGATCGCCGATTCAGCCTTGGATCGGAGTTTGGCATCACTGGGCAATTGCCCTCAAAGCCAGGCGAGATCATTTTAGTCAGGTAGTAGCCAAGATTCTGACTTTACCTCTAGGTTATTACGATGAGAATAATCCTGGGAGAATTGCTGGGAGGATTGCGCGGGGCATTGAAAATCATACCTGGACGTATCCAGAGATTGCGGGACAGTTGATTCCTAAATTGGCGCGGATTCTGGGTATTTTCGTGATGATCTTGTTTATTGATGGGGGAATTGCGATCGCTTTTCTGCTTTCTTTTGTGGTGATTCTTACCTACAGCCTGAAGAATTTGCAAGTTTTGATTGCTAAGGAAGAATTATTAGCCAAACATCAGGAGAATACTGAAAGTCGCACCTCCGAAATTATTACCAACATCAAAACCGTTAAGTCTTTTGCTGCGGAGGCACAGGAATATAAAAGGCAGCAGCAGCGATTTGAGCGAGAGTTTAAATATGTTAACTATCGCATCCATCGAGGTTATGTAAACCTAATTACCTGGTCGCGCACCGTAATTCAAACCTGTGTCTTTTTGATCTTGCTATTTACCCTAATTTCTACGGTGAAGGGCAACATCACCCTGGGACACTTTATTACTACTCTAACCATATCTAGTATGGCGTATGCCGAACTGGAACCGATCAGTCAGCTTGCGGAAATATTTGCTCGTCGCTATGCTTCAATGCGCCGTTTTCATGACTTTATGCAGCTTGATTCTGGAGCGGATGCAGCTAGTCTAGTAATGGAAAATGTAGCAGATAATCCCTATAAGTTTGACGGCAAGCTAGAGTTTGAGCGGTTAAGTTTTGGTTACGATCGCGATCGCCTAATTCTTAAGGATATTAATCTACTAGTAGAACCTTATCAAACTGTGGCTTTGGTCGGTCGCTCAGGTTCGGGAAAGTCTACTCTGGTTAAGCTATTATTTCGCTATTTTGAACCCGATCGGGGGTCAATTTTAATCGACGGGGAAAACATTCGCGAGCTTGATATTGCTCGCTATCGTCGTCGTCTGGCGATCGTCCATCAGGACGTAGATATTTTCAACGGTACAGTTTGGAATAATCTGACCTACGGCAATCCCCAGGTTGACCCAGAACAGGTAAAGCAAGCCTGTCAAATTGCCAGGGTGAATGAGTTTATCCATGAATTACCCCAAGGTTATTTAACCGTAGTGGGAGAGCGAGGAGTTAGGCTATCTGGAGGACAAAAGCAGCGTTTAGGTATTGCCAGAGCTTTAGTAGTCGATCCTGATATTCTGATTTTTGATGAAGCCACTTCTAGCTTAGATTACGAGTCAGAGCGTTTAATCCAGCAAGCTATGAAGTCGATTCTCGGTACTCGCACTACGATAATTATTGCTCACCGCCTCAGTACGATCCGCGAAGCAGACAAAATTGTCGTTCTTGATTCAGGACAAATTGTTGAAATAGGCAGTCACCAAGAGTTACTCAGTGAGGGTGGTATTTATCATCGCCTCCATTCCCTCCAAGAAACAGGAGAAGTTTTTAGCTAGGTTAATACTTGCCAGATAACCGCAGGATGATAGAGATATAAAGGCGATCGCAATAAGTGAGCAATTTCTAGGAACATCAAGTGTAAATTTGGCTCGGAGGCGGATTCAGCGATTAGCTGATTCATATAGCCTGTCATGAGTTTATCTACCATTCCCCCCTTGCTCGGTTTACCGCCGACAGTTGTTGAAAAGCGCGCATCTTGACTGATGGCTAACATCCAATGAAAGGAATTACTTTTGGCTAAGTAGGTAGGCTCAATTAAATATAAAACCTGAATTTGACAAATTACTTAGCCTGACTGTGTTAGAGAGATTTATCTACTTATCGGTATATTATAAATAAATACGTCTACCTACTTAGTTGTTTCTGAAAATGATTGTTATTTAACTTACCTCGGGCAGATTTATTTAACCAAGCCTGGAGTGTTTTTGCCCCTGAAGCACTGACTGTCATTCCCTGTCCATACACGGGACATAAAGCGCAGACGGCATCGCCAATGGCAATTAAGCCAGTCGGTAATTTGATTTTGTCATAGTTGCGGCGACGGTTAGCCGTAGCACGATGAGCATAGATCGGTGAAGTGGGGGAAGCATCGGCGATCGCCTGGT
This sequence comes from uncultured cyanobacterium, assembly GCA_963724445.1. Lineage (GTDB taxonomy): Bacteria > Cyanobacteriota > Cyanobacteriia > Cyanobacteriales > Xenococcaceae > Waterburya. The sequence continues at coordinate 17,759 of CAVRWR010000189.1, forward strand.
AGAAATCAGGCTGTGCCAAGCTTTGAGCAAATTCTAGAAATCCGCGATCGTCTAATGGAGGAAAGTCTTTGCCGTAACCACCTAAAGTAGCAATTAATTCTCCCTGTTCGATTCGGGCTAGATAGCCCAAACGAGTATCTTTTGGCGGAGACTGAGAGATTAATAATACCTTCCAGTCAGGCTGATGATTATCTGCCAATTTATAGCGACGAGTAGCATAGCCTAAAAATGGATTAACTACGGTTTCTGGGGCAGGAGTTTGATTAATTTTTTGTAGCCATTGAGAGGCTTGAGAGCTTCTACCACTAGCATCTATTACTAGATCTGCTGTTAGTTGTTCGCCAGAATGTAGCTTTACTCCAGTAACTCGATCTATTTCCGCATCGTAAAGCAATCCTGTCACTTTACTTTGTTCGAGTATCCTGATTCCAGGTAAGTTGATTAACTCTTGGCGAATGGTCCATTCTAGAAGATAGCGACTACAGGTTACAGAAACAATCTCTGAAGGTTCTGCCTCTATACCCCAATGTCCATCTAGGTAATGCTTAAACTCTCTTGCCCAATCAATACTTAGCGCACCTTTATGCTGTAACTGTTGTTCGATACCAGTAAACAACTCCCCTAAAATGCGATAACCCTTGGTAAACAGTACATGAGGCTGTACGGATTGGGGAACCCCACGACGAGCTTTGGGGGTTTTGGGTAATTCGTCTCGCTCAAGAATAATCACTTGGACAAAATAATCTGCTAAAACTCTCGCACTCAGCAATCCAGCAATACTTCCGCCAATGACGATCGCGTTATCTCCCAACAGCTTGTTCAAATTTATCTTTGTCTGTTCCACCAATTTTTTCTACCCGCAATTGTACTTATCTTTATCTTGCAAAAATTAGTCGGCAAAGTGCAAGGAGATCGCCAGTCAACAAATCAAGATCACTTTAACTCAGAACAGCGTCAGATATCGAGTTAAGCTAATAGTCAATTGATAACAGTGGATAAATCATGAATGATTATCAAATTAAGAATCTAGAACGTATTACCTTCAATTCGCAAATTATGGCGGGGCAAGCGTGCATTAGAGGAATGCGTATTCCTGTTTCCTTAATTGTTAATTTGGTAGCCAATGGTAAACCCTTTGCTGAGATTCTAGAAGAGTATCCAGACTTGGAATTAGATGATCTTAAACAATCTCTACAGTACGCAGCTTTGTTGACGCGAGAAACTGTTTATCCTTTTCAAACTACTGTTTAAATTAAATGAAGTTTTTAGCAGATATGGGGATCTCTTTGCGGACGGTAACTTGGCTGCGAGAGCTAGGATATGATGTTTTTCATCTGAGAGATCGAGGATTACAAAAATTGCCAGATGATCGAATTCTAGATTTAGCTCGTGTCGAACAACGAATTATCTTAACCATAGATTTAGACTTTGCTCAACTACTTGCAGTTAGTAAAAAAGTTTTGCCCAGTATAATCCTCTTCAGATTGGGTAATGAGAACTACAACGAAATTAATCAGCGTCTTATCCAGGTTTTAGATAATTGTCAGCAGGATTTAAAAACAGGAGCGATAGTTTCGGTAAATAATGAGACTTTCAGAGTAAGAAAACTACCGATATAAGCAAAAGAGCGATCGCAACTTAGATTGCTAATTAGCTTTTTTTTGTTTGATCTTCTGTAACTTCAGCATAGTGATGCAAAAAGTAAGCCACAAAAAACCAATTCCATAACCACCGATGATATCAGTGGGCCAATGTACTCCCAGATATAAGCGACTCAAACCAACTGCACCGATTAGAACAGCCGCTAGTAAATAGATTAGCCACGATAATTGGGGAAAACGAGTGGCAAATAGATATGCCAAAAATCCATATAAAACCGTCGACCCCAAAGCATGCCCGCTAGGATAGCTATAAGAAACTTCTTTAATTGCTGATTGCCAAAGATCGGGGCGAGTTTTACCAAAGACAGACTTTAGACCATAACTCAAAATCACTCCGCCAGCACAGTCGATAATAAATATTTTAGCTTCTGCAAAACACCGTTTCCAGAGTAGTACGATTAAAGCTACTGCCGCAACGACAGAGACGAAATCAGGATTGTTGAGACTGGTAATCAAGTGCATGATGCGATCGCCAGTAGGATTAGCGAAGGAATGAATCCACAACAAAATTGTTTTATCAAAAGCAAAAGCCTCTTGCTCCAATACCTCGTCGGAGATTTGAGCAACAATATAAATAATCAGCAGACAACCGATCAATCCTACTATGCCAACTGTCGTAATTAAGGCAGCTAGTTTCGGATTTATCCTACTTTGCCAAAATTTAATTAGTTTATGGGAAAAAGTTTGCATTATTCAATAGGGTCAAGCAAATCATAATCTTACTAAATTACTCAGCTACATTTAACCAATTTTAGTCAAATAAATCTTTATAGTTACCCTTATAAACCGCGTCCACTGTGAAACCCATAGTTTTTTTGATCAAGGACTTGTCCGCATATACTGTTTTAGGTTAAAGGGGAAAGGTTAAAGGGGAAAGGGAAAAAATGAATTACCTCAAACTCCAGTTTTCGATCTAGACGCGGTTTAAAACAGTGATTTAACTTTGAATTTCATTTAGTAGTACACTGCGCTACGCTTGGTTTTAGCCCAATTAATTGTAAAAACCAACAGATTTAGCATCTATGTCTGGAAATTTTTCTATAAAACACTGTTATTTTGCTGCCTTTATTGGGAACTATTTAACTAAGAGTAATATTATCTTTGTTCTGGAGAACAGCTAAATTATGAGTAAAATCTTAGTGGAGCAATACGATACTTAGTCCAAAGGTAATGATAT
>CAVRWR010000190.1:0-22469 GCA_963724445.1 uncultured cyanobacterium
TTGTTGCATAAATAGTATGAGTTGGCTGCAATAATATTATTGATGTCAAAATCCCCTCTCCTTAACTCAATCATGTCAGCAAAGGCAACCAAGACCCAATATCGGATTCGCAATTGGAGTGAGTACGATGCAGCTCTGAAAAAACGAGGAAGTCTAACGTTCTGGGTTGATGATAAGGTGCTGGCGGGATGGTTGAACGAGCAAAAGACAGGCAAACGGGGTGCCTCCCAGACCTACAGTGATTTAGCGCTCGCTACGATGAGTACGATGGGGTCAGTGCTGAATTTAAGAGGTCGTCAAACCGAAGGATTTATGGAGTCGTTATTGAGGTTGATGAGGGTAGAGTTGGCGGTGCCAGACCACTCAACTGTATCGAGAAGACTGGGGAAATTGAGCATCAGCTTGCCCATTGTAGAAGGTGAAGGGGCACGACATGTAGTCGTGGATTCGACGGGAGTCAAAGTGTATGGCGAAGGAGAATGGAAAGTCCGTCAACATGGCTATAGCAAACGTCGAACTTGGCGAAAGCTGCATTTAGGGGTCGATGAAGAAACAGGCGAGATTCTAGCAGCGGTAGTGAGTACGAATAATGTCAGTGATGATGAGGCATTTGGGGATATCTTAGACGGCGTAGAGGGAGAGATCGAGGCGGTCTCAGCCGATGGGGCCTATGATAAGCGTAAGTGCTATGATGCCATTGAGGAGCGGGGTGCTCAAGCCAATATTCCCCCCCGTGAGGATGCCCAGTATTGGGAAAAAGAAGGGGAGACTCATGCTCGCAATCAAAATCTCCAGCGGATTGAGGAAGTCGGTCGAGCACAATGGAAACAAGAGAGCGGTTACCACCAGCGCTCATTATCAGAAACGGCGATGTTTCGTTTCAAAGTGATATTTGGCAATACGTGTTCTCGTCGTACCTTCGATAACCAAGCCGCCGAACTTTTACTTGCCTGTGCAGCGCTCAATCGCATGACGCACTTGGGTATGCCGGATAGCTATGCCTTGAATTCCTAAAATTCCTCCCTAAAAGGGAGAATAGTGACCAGAAATTATTCATGCAACAAAGCCGCAAAGTTTTGTAAATAAAATCTAAAAAAATAATGACATTACTCTAAAAGTATGCGATACACGAAAAACGACAATTATGAAAATGCGCTCAAAACGTTTTTTTTGAGTTTTTTTTGAAGCTATGCAAGTACGTTTTTTTAGCAAACTATCATTGTTTATGACAATTTTAGTTTTGCCGCAATTTATCATTTCCACCTCCAATTCTCAGTCACTTCTGTGTTCGACCGTGCTGGCAGCAGATATCGAATCTATGGGAGAACGGGGGGATAATGGAGAAACAGGAGTTAAAGGACAAAATGGTCGCAATGGTGACAACCTAACTGTGTTTGCCGATGGAACATCCATGACCCTAGATTTAACGGGAGGCGGTGGCGCTGCTGGCGCAGAAGGGGTTAAAGGTTATGATGCTTTCTGCGAAGAACAAACTGAAGCCGTGGGCAAAAATTTGCAGGGTGCTGATGGGGGAAACGGTGGAGATGGTGGAGATGGTGGAGTTGGCGGCAATGCTGGCTCTTTGACTGTCTATACCACTAATAAAGAGCATCTCAAGCAAATTTATGTCATTGCAGCAGCAGGAGAAGGGGGGCAAGGAGGAAAAGCTGGATTAGGTGGAGAGGGTTGTAAATGCGATCGCCCCTATTGGAATGAAGAGACTTGCTTTGGCGATCCAGGCAGCTCTAACTATAGCTGCACTACCGAGGAGTTTCAATGTACTGATGGCTATTCAGGGAGAAAAGGTCGGGATGGTAGAAAAGGTCGGGATGGTGAAATAGGTGACTTGACCCTGATTAATTTAGATAAATCTCTGGCTCCTGATTTTCCTGAAGTCACTGCGCCGATTAGCGAATTGAAAGGTAGAGGATTTACCTTATCCAAAAATATTTGGGAAAATAAGGATAATGCTTCAGCTCTTTTTGCTCCAGGATCGGTCATTGCCGATAAGTATAAAGAACTTGTGGCTCGTCATGAGCATTCAGTGCTGGTGGTCTGGGATGCTCCTCAACCAGTGGAGAATTTTGATGATAAACAGATCACTTTGAGTCTGAAAGGAGAAGATGAAGCCAATATCTTTTTGCCCGAGGATCTTTGGCTAGAAACTAAAACCGTAAAAGGAGATAATTTAACCGAGTTATTTGTGTTTAATGCGGTTCGGACTAAAGATGTGGCGGATTTGACTATTGACGGCTTGTTTGGACAAGGAGCTAATTTAGAGCTGGATGTATTTGATGAAGCTGAACAATCCAATTTAATTGCCACCGACTTTTCAGTGAAGTATCGAATTGGCGAACCATCGGAGAACAAAAATATTTTTGGTGGCACCAGTACGGTTTATAAAACCAAGTACGAAGGTTCGATTCCCCAAAGCGCGATCGCTCAAGCAGATAATCTATTTACTCTCAAGCTGGGAGAATTGCCTATTCCCCCAGAATATCTTCAACCTGGATTAGAGGTCGAGATCGAGGTGATTGCCAAACGTTCTCTAGGGGATAATTCTCAGGTAAAAAAACTTTCTACTCGCACTACTATCGAACAGCCAGGTACTACCTCTCGATAAAAGCTGTACTGCTGAATGTACTGCATATTGAGCTTTAAATCTGAGCAATAGTTTGCATTGCCACATCAATAGCTTGTTTGACAGCAGTGTCTTTATCAGCGATCGCGATCGTTTCTGCGGCTGTACGTTGAGCGACTACGGCACAGACACAGGCAGCAGCAAAACCATATACCCCAGACATTTTAAATAAAGTTCCTACTTCCATTTCATAATTTAAAATGTTTAAGGCGCGATAAGCTAGCAGTAATTCCAGTTAACCATGACTGAAGCTGGGGATTAGCCGAGGATTCAACTCTTTCCTGTCCTTCGTAAAATGTATCCACTGAAGCAGTTATGCCTAAATGATAGGGGATATTTAATTTACGTGCAGTTTCCACCAATGCCACCGTCAGCCAAGGATCGGCAACCGCTGGATATTCTACTGGAGCAATATCCAAAGCTGCCCCTTGGCGGCATAAGCTTCCTTGAGATATAACTATGTCACCCACGGGAATATAGGGTTGAATTGAACCACAGGTACCAATCCGAATGAATCGTTTCATACCTAACTGCACCAGCTCGTTTACTACGATACTTAAAGAAGACGCGCCCATTCCGCTAGTAGCAACTAGAATAGGTTCACCGTTGGGCAAGTCGCCTAAATAACTATTAAGTCCTCGATATTTTGATAGTAGCTTGACGTTTTGTAGATAGGTTTGAGCAATATATTGCGATCGCTCTGGTTCGCCAGATAAAACTACTGTTTGGGGGGCATCAAGACCAAGATCTGACTGATTGAAATTTATATGATAGAGTTTCACTTTTAACTAGCAATAAATTTGAGACTATTAGAATTTAAAGATTATCTGCCAGATTAGCACTGATAATCGATCACCAATTATTATTGACTGATACTGAACGATGGTAACTCTAGAAAAATTTTCCGCAATTGTCTCTAGCTGTAAAAAAAGCCCTATAGGTAAGCATTTACCCAATGCTTTGTATGTTCACAGCAATGCTTTATCTAAGCTCGATCCTATTTTGAGAGACTATGAGAATCGAGCCAGAAATTTGGTAAATAATCTTGAGCGAGCCACCATTGTCAAGTTCGGTACCGATCGAGCTAAAATTTCTTATTTATACTACCCTGACTTTGATCGCGACCCTCATCCTCAACTGCATCAAAGTATTATCGTCGATCTGACTAGTGAGCAGGTTTCTGTAAGACAATACCATAACTCTCACAACCCACCAATTTTGCATCGTAAAGAAACTTTTATCGGCACCGACTATCCTTTGTATAAAACTTTTGCTGAGTTAACCAGGCAAGAAGAGGCTTTAGGTTTGCTAGACAACTCCCGCCACATTGGCACTCTTCAAGAATGGACTCGTCTTTTATTGCAGCAGGGCATTTCCTTGGTCGATCACCATGTTGCTTGCCCCATAGATTCCCCTATCGCCCGAAAGCAGACTATTTTGATTGAAAGACATAAAGCAGCAATAAAACGTTGGGAACTATCTCGTCCCGTCAGAATTGCTGTGGAAGCGAATTTGTTCCAGCCAGAAACTACCTTTTTTGATTTTGGCTGTGGTCAGGGTGAAGATATTAAGCAGATCAAAAATTTGGGCTACGCTAGTTCAGGCTGGGATCCTTATTATCAACCAGATTCTAAGCTACAGTCTGCTGATATTGTTAACCTGGGCTACATTATTAACGTTATTGAAGATATAGCCGAAAGAAGACAAGCATTAATTAAAGCCTGGGAACTAACCCGCAAAATACTAATAGTTTCGGCACAGGTCTTAGTAGACGATCGCCGTCGCGGCTTAGTGGCTTATGGTGATGGTATAGTAACCAACCGCAACACTTTTCAAAAATATTACGAACAGGAGGAACTCAAGCTATACATCAACCAGGTGTTAGGAGTAGAATCTGTTCCCGCAGGTTTAGGAATCTATCTGGTTTTTCGTGATGATGCCGAAGCCGAATCTTTTCGCGCTTCTCGACTATATTCCCGTTTGAGTACCCCACGTATCCAAGCTAGGGTGAGGAATTTTGAGGACTATCGAGAATTATTAAACCCCCTGATGGACTTTTTTACCGCCAGAGGTCGCTTACCCGCCAAAGGAGAATTGAGTTCAGAAAACGCTATTAAAGCTGAATTTCGCAGCTACCAAAAAGCATTTAAACTAGTCATTCAGGCGACAAATCGCGATGAGTGGGAGGCGATCGCCGAAAAACGTCGTCAAGACCTGCTGGTATATCTGGCACTAGGTAAATTTAGTGGTCGTCCCACCATTAGAAAACTTGCTCCCCAAGTCAAAGCCGATGTAAAAGCTTTATTTGGCAGCTATAAACAAGCCTGCACCATTGCCGATCTCTTACTAATTAATGTGGGGGATATGAACAAGATTGCCAATCTTTGCCAAACTAGCGAAATTGGGAAACAGTTAAACAATGCGATCGCCGTTCACGTTAGCGCTCTAGAAAAGCTGCCTCCCCTACTACGACTGTATGAAGGCTGTGCTAGCCGTAATTTTTATCGCCTGGAAAACGCCAATATCGTCAAAATTTATTACAACAAGCCTAAAATAACTTATTTGGTCTATCCAGAGTTTGATACCCAAGCTCATCCTGCTTTAAAGGCGACGATGGAGGTAGATCTTCACAATCTTTCGGTAACCTATCACGATATTTCCGATGAAACTAATCCGCTCATTTTGCATCAAAAAGATGCCCTGGTTGCCCCTGATTATCCTAGCTATAAAAAGTTTGTTCGCTTGACCAAAAAAGAGCAAAAATCGGGCTTGCTAGAAAATAGAGATGCCATCCGCCGTCTTTATGGCTGGTTACGCTGCTTAAGAGAACATGAGGTGACAATTGAGGGACATAAATTAAGTAATAAGTAATACTGCTAGGACATCCCCGATCCCTCATAATTGATCCTTTGGTCATTACCATCTGGGTGAATTAGCGATAAAAGCCTCTGCTTCTTTTTGACATAGAGGTTTGGAGAAAAAGAAACCTTGTCCATACTCGCATTCTAATAATTTTAGTTGGGCTAGCTGAGAAGTAGTTTCAATTCCCTCGGCGACTATATCCATATTCAGCATATGAGCGAGGGTAACAATCGCTTTGACTATGGCAGAATTATCACCATTAGCCTGCATTTGACTGACAAAAGAGCGATCTATTTTGATCGTATCTACAGGAAAACGATGTAAATAGCTCAAAGAAGAATATCCCGTGCCAAAATCATCAATACTGAACTGAATTTCCTGCTCTCTCAGATGAAGAATAATTTCGCTAACCGTTTCTAAGTTATCAATTAAAACACTTTCGGTAATTTCTAACTTAAGAAACTTCCCTTCCAAACCTGTTTCTGCCAAGATATTTTCTACTTCCTTGATCAACTGTGGTTCTCGAAATTGCTGCGCCGAGAGATTGACGCTCATTTTAATGGCTGGGTGTTCTGCGTATTTTAGCTGCCAGCTACGAGCGGCTTTACAGGCTTCCTTTAATAGCCAGTTGCCCAAAGGAACAATCAAGCCAGTTTCTTCACATACGGGAATAAAATCTACAGGTTTGATCGAACCCTTAGTCGGGTGATTCCAGCGAGCTAAAGCTTCAAAGCCAGATAAAGTGCCTAAAGATAAAGAGGTAATCGGCTGGTAATATACCTCAAACTCTCCTCGTTCTAAGGCTCTACGAAGGTCTGTTTCTAACTCCAGCCTTTGGAGTGCGCGATCGCGCAATGAATAGTCAAACACCTCATACCGTGCTTTTCCCTGTTCTTTGGCACTATACATCGTCAGGTCGGCATCTCGTAAGATGTCTTCTGGTTTATCATAGCCGTGAGATGAGAGGGCAATACCAATACTGGCGGTAGTAAACAATTCGTACCCCTCAATGTGAAAAGGAAAAGTGAGGGTTTGATAAATACTTTCGGCAACCAGAGTCGCTTCGGATTTACTAGAAATATTTTCTAAAAGAATCGTAAATTCGTCTCCTCCCAAGCGTGCAACTGTATCCGTCGGGGCGATCGACTTTTCTAAACGGCGGGCAATTTCGATGAGTAATTTGTCACCTACCAAATGACCTACACTATCGTTAACTACTTTGAAACGGTCTAAATCCAGAAAAAGCACGGCAAATAGATAGTTATCTTGACGTTGGCTTCTCTTAAGCTGCTGCTCTAGACGATCTATAAACAAGGCTCGATTGGGCAATCCAGTTAAAGCATCATGGAGAGCATCGTGGAGTAGCTGTTGCTCCATGTGTTTGCGTTCTGTAATATCAACAATCTGATTATTGAAATGTAGGGGCTTATTCTGGGAATCGCAAACTACTACTACCTTAAGTAAGGTGTCAACAATCTGACCGTTTTTGGCAATGAACCGCTTTTCGATTTGAAAATTTGATTCTTCAGTGTCAATTAACTTTTGCTCTAAATTATGATGTATTTCCCAATCATCAGGATGACTAATTTCCGCAAAGGATAGCTCAAGCAATTCCGCTTTGGAATAGCCTAAAGCATCACACAAAGCACGATTAACTCTGGTAAATTTACCTTTTAAAGAGCTAATTGCCATACCAATGGGAGCCATTTCAAAAGTAAGACGAAACTGCTCTTCGCTTTTTTTCAAGGCTTCTTCTGCTTCTCGACGGGTAGTAATATCTTCGGCAATACCCACAAAACGGTTGACCTTGCCCATGACATCTCGCACGGGGAAAGCTCTGACCCTCACCCAGCAAATAGAGCGATCGGGACGAATAATTCGATATTCCTCTTCAAAATCATCTCCCGTTCTAAATTGAGTTTCAATCGTGGCGATCGCTTTAAAAGAATCTTCAGGATGAATAGCAAACAGCCAGGACTGAGGATCTTTATATAGACTCTGGCAACTTCGTCCCCAAACCGTTTCGTAGGTAGGACTAATATATAGTATCTCGTCTGTCTTAGCAGAAATTACAAAAAAAACTTCTCGGACATTTTCGGCAATTTGCCGAAAACGCTCTTCTCTCTCAGTTAATTCCTGAAATTCGGTTCTGAGCCTTTGATTTTCAGCTAAAACTTCTTCTATGCGATTTAAGAGAGAATTCTGCTGTTGCAAAATTCCTGCTATTTCTTCAGACATCCGAATTAAGCTACAAAAGCGGAAATTACCTTCTTAGAATGCCCAGATGAATTTTAAAAGTAACATTCTTTTGAGAGATGAGGAGTAACTAGTTATTTATATTTTGAAATTATCTAATTAATATAATTAACAATCGTATGTTTTAAAATGTCCTTAGAGCTAATTCGAAGAATTAAAAAAGAGCCAGAAGAAGCAACAAGAAAAAGATCTAAATAGTATAAGTTTTGTTAAATCAAAGTTACTCAAACTGCTTAAAGAGAAACAACAGCTTAGTCTATCTGATGTAGTTATTGAAACAGGTTTGTCGGCACAAAAAGCAGAATCAGAATTGCAAAGCTTACTCGACTCTAATTTGATTATTATCGTCAATCGAGAAGGCGATCGCCAATTAATTTATCGACCTATTTAAAGTAATATTCCTAAATTAGAACGTGTCATCAATTAGAAAACGATCGCCCATGAAAGCTATAAAATGGGATAAATGATTGATATACAAAAAAGGAGCAAGTACTAACTTACTCCACAATTGCTAATTATCCACTATCCATTGTTAATTGCTTACTAACTTTTGACAGTTTCTTTTTCAGTTTCCTGTGCCAAGAATTTCTCTAATTCAGTCAAGGCATCGGCATCAACCTTAGTTTGCATCGGACAGAACTTAGGACCACACATAGAACAGAACTCAGCAGTTTTATAAATGTCTGCGGGTAAAGTTTCATCATGGTATTCTTTAGCTCGTTCTGGATCTAAAGACAGTTCAAACTGCTTTTCCCAATCAAAGTTATAGCGCGCTTTAGAAAGCTCATCATCGCGATCGCGCGCACCTGGACGATGACGGGCGATATCCGCTGCATGAGCCGCGATTTTATAGGCGATTAAACCATTGCGAACGTCTTCGGCGTTGGGTAAACCTAAGTGTTCTTTGGGAGTAACATAGCACAGCATTGCTGTACCGTACCAGCCAGCCATAGCCGCACCAATGGCACTAGTGATATGGTCATAACCAGGGGCAATATCAGTTACTAGAGGTCCTAAGACATAGAAAGGTGCTTCGCTACACTCTTCCATCTGCTTTTTGACGTTAAACTCAATCTGATCCATTGGTACATGTCCAGGTCCTTCTACCATTACCTGTACATCATGTTCCCAGGCACGGCGGGTCAATTGTCCCAGAGTTTTTAATTCAGCTAATTGAGCTGCATCGCTAGCATCATGAGCGCAGCCAGGACGCAAAGAATCTCCTAAGCTAAAGGAAACATCATACTTTTTGAAAATCTCAATGATGTCGTCAAAATGAGTATACAAAGGATTTTGCTTATGATGGTGCAGCATCCAACGGGCAATAATTCCGCCACCGCGAGAAACAATACCTGTCAAACGATTTTTAACTAGAGGCAAATGCTCAATTAAAATACCAGCATGGATAGTCATGTAGTCCACACCCTGTTGGGCATGTTTTTCAATGATCTGGAGAAAATCAGCCGCACTAAGTTTTTCAATATCCCCATGGACGCTTTCTAGTGCTTGATAAATTGGCACAGTACCAATGGGAATTGGCGAAGCATTAATAATTGCCGTACGGATCTCATCTAAATTTCCGCCGCCTGTGGACAAGTCCATTAGAGTATCCGCACCGTATTTGACCGCTAATTCCAGCTTTGCTACTTCTTCTTTAATATCTGAAGAGTTAGGAGAAGCACCAATATTGGCATTCACCTTACAGCTAGAGGCGATACCAATGCACATGGGTTCCAAGTTCGGATGATTAATGTTGGCAGGAATAATCATTCTGCCTCTGGCTACTTCATCCCGAATCAAATCCACTGGCAAACGTTCTCTAGTCGCAACATAATGCATCTCTTCAGTGATAATTCCCTGACGTGCATAGTGCATCTGAGACACATTGCCCTGTCCTCTACGTTTGGCAATCCATTCAGTTCTCATATTTTTTTTCCTAAATAAACAGCTTCCCTCCGCTGGTGCTAACCAGTCTCAGGTTCTAAGGGTATATCTCAGCCTTAAATCTTTAGTGGTGTAGTTTGCAGGCAACCTGCAAACTACACCCATCGATTTCAAGCACCCCTAGCTATATGGGAATTCTAGCATTATTTAAGAATTCTAATAATGGAGTCAAGCTGAAGTAATCATTTCTTCATTCAAAGCATTGTTTCTTAAATTTCTTCATTGAAACTACTTAGAAATTTACTGAGAAATTGACTAACTGCCATAGGACTTGATCAAAATACCAATAAAGGCAAATATTCCAGTAATAAATATTGCTACTGCCACCATAAAAGCTAGAGAAGAACGAGATTTATAACGATAGTCCTCATGGCGGATATGTTTTAATTCCTCCCGATGTTCTAGTGCTGCTAGGATAATTGCACAAGTGCCAATGCCAATAAAAGCCAGACCTAAAATTCGAGTCAAGTGGAGCGGATCGTCAGCATAATCGTAAACTGCTGATTCTTGTAACGCGGCAACAATGCGATCGACCCCAAAACCAAAGCTAATTAATGTTAAACAGGTACGTATCCAAGCCATCAGAGTACGTTCAGCCGCAGCGCGGTTGCGTTCTTTGGCTAATTCTGTGTTAGTACTTGGCTGATTTTTCATGGCAATATTAGGCTATCTGAAGTTCTAATTTTATTCATGTTGTATGTATAGAAAAGGCATGCCTCTAGCTGATGACAAATGGCAATTCCCACCAGGTTAATGTTATCTACACAAAGTCATTAAATATCAGATGAAAATTTTTATTAGTACGGGAGAAGTTTCTGGGGACTTGCAGGGGGAAATGCTGACCAAATCTTTATATAATACTGCTGTCAACAAAATCGATCTGGAAATTGCAGGGCTTGGGTGGCGATCGCATGAGAGATGCGGGAGTGAAAATCCTGGCTAACACCGCAGGTATCGGCTCGATGGGTTTTGTGGAGGCAATCCCCTTTATCCTACCCACGATTAAAATTCAAAATCTTACTAAAAAATATCTTAAAGAAAACATTCCTGATGTCTTAGTCTTAATTGACTATCCAGCATCTAATTTAGTCTTGGCAAGCTATGTTAAACAGCATTTTCCGCAAATTCCCGTAGTTTACTATATTGCTCCGCAAGATTGGGCAGTACCAATGTTAAACAATGCCTCGAAGATTGCTAGGGTAGTCGATCGCCTGTTGGCAATCTTTCCTGCGGAGGCTGAGTATTTTGAGAGTAAAAATATTAATACTGTTTGGGTAGGACATCCTCTATTAGATCGGATGCAGCAGGCACCAGATAGAAACCAGGCACGACTAAATTTGGAACTCAAGCCAGATGATACTGTCGTGACGCTTCTTCCCGCTTCTCGCCAACAAGAGATAAAGTACTTGCTTCCTGTGATGTGTGAGGCGGCACAGCAAATTTCCCAGCAAATTCCTGAGATTAAATTTCTGATTCCTGTCTCTTTAAGTAGTTACCGAGAGGCAATTACCGCAGCAGCCAAAAAATATAATCTAGCAGCAAAAATTATTGACGGCAAAACTCTTGATGCGATCGCCGCTGCAGATTTGGCAATTACTAAATCAGGTACAGTCAATCTAGAAATTGCCCTACTTAATATTCCCCAGGTAGTTGTTTATCGTATTCATCCCCTCACAGCCTGGATCGGACGGAGATTATTGGCTTTGATGTCCCTTTGATGTCTCCGCCAAACCTAATTATCAATCGCAAACTAGTTCCAGAATTGCAGCAGGAAGAAGTAACCGCAGATAATATTACCGCCGAAGCGATGGAGTTATTATCTAATCCTGATGCTAGAGAAAAAATCAACGCAGGCTATCAAGAAATGCGATCGCTTTTAGGTACAGTTGGAGTTTGCGATCGGGCTGCTAAGGAGATCATTAATCTAGCTATTAATTGTTAGTTGTTAAAGTTTAGAAATAAATCAGTAGATTCAAACCAGGAATAGTTCGAGAAAGCGTCCACAGCAGCAGCACAATATATAAAACTCCCAAACACCATTGATACCATACTAAGCAAGAAATTAATCCTGGTAAATGGCGATCGCGCATACGGATATCATTAAATCCTAGTTTGAAAATATTGTTGAGGCTAAAGTCATAATAATTCAGCCAATTCCAGCGTTTATTCCACAGAATCGGCATATAGCGATCGCGGAAAAAAGGAAATCGTGGCATAATCGGCAAACGCCCTAGCAATAGACGAAACTCTCGTAATCCCCCATTTTCGACAAAATAAGTTGTGTCTAACAACTGATGAAATCTGCCACGCTGATAGATTAAACCAGTAATTACCAGAGGAATTGGCAGCAAAATCACTGCAATGGTGCTAATAGTTAACCAGGGCTGATTCGTGGCAATAAAAATATTGATTAGGCTGAAACTAGTTACCGTAGCAAAGCTACCCAACATCACGATAGTTTCCGATCGCCTCGGTATAATTGGCTGAGAAATGTTAGGGCGATAGCGATCAATCAGCCAATAGATTAAGCTAAAAAAAGTAATGGTAATAATGCCAAGACTAAAGATTAAATAAACATTAGTACCATAATCTCCTAGCAGCAATAACAGACTTAGATAAAGCCATTGAGGTATGAGACTAAACCAACCCCAGGTGAATACCTTGCCCCAAGAGGTTTTAAATAAGCGATCGCCTATTTCTTTTACTTTTAATTGCTGTTGCTGATATTCAAGATAATTGGCATCGGCGATCTGTTCTAAACTCCGAAAGTTACGAATTAAATTACGAAATACCGTCTCATTTCCCTGCAAACGATTGAGATTAATCAACTTACCAATTATTCCTGGTTGACCGATTATCTGAGCTTCTGCCGCATCAAAAGCAAGCCCTGAGACATTAATATTTGCTTGGGGAGTAAAAAAAGCATTGCTAAAGTCCAGTCGATTTAATAGGTGGGCATCTTGTAAATTGATCGGAGAATTTAAATAAATATCACGAAAGGTACTAGTTTTTTCCAGGGTAGTATTAGTTAATAAAATTGAATTGAGAAACTTGCTTTTAGCAAATATTAGGCGATCGCGAAAGATAGCTTGACTAAAATCGACCATTCCCACAAATACATTCCGCGTAAAGTCGGCAAGCTGGTTAAAGATAGCATTGCTAAAGTTCGTAGATGCCTCAAACTGACTATTACTAAAATCGTTAGTTCCTTTGAATTGCGCCTGGTTGAATTTTGCCTGAGCAAAAAAATGACTGTGAGATAAGTTTATATTCTGATTGAAAATGGTATTACCAAAATCAACAGCTTTACCAAAATTAGTCTGATTGAAATTAACTGTTCCTTGGAAAATGCTGGCATTAGCAATTATCGGCTGGAGATAAAGACTGTTTGAACTATCAACATTTCCTGTAAATACCGTGTTGTTAAAATAGAGACTTCCTCGAAATATATTGACTAGAGGAATTTGAGTTAAAGCACTAATTTTGAGAGGATAATATTGATTAATCTGTGCTTGTTCGTCGCTTGTAAATAAGCTTGACAAAGCCCCTTCTGCCAGTGAGCTAGCAATTCCTAATTGATTGAGCTGAAAATCTCCTTGAATAATTGAGTTACTAAAGTCAAGATTAATCGGATTACCAACCCGACTAATAGTGTTATTTATCTCTTGATAAAAATACCGATGGAATTCGCTATCTGGGCTAGTCAGGTCAATAATATAGTTACCAAGACTAATCGTATCTCTGCCTTCTTGTTGAATAAGATTACTAGCTTTTTCCTGTAATATTTCTTCGGTTAAATAACTACGAGTGAGGGTTTGAGCATTTACCTGTAGCGGCGTAAAGATAAACAGCAATAAACATAGAATCAGAAATAGAATACTAACAGCTTTTGCCATAGCAGCCATGAACAGCAATCCTCTCGTAATTAGAGAAAATTATGGACGTAAACTAAGCAATTGACAACTATGAGTAATTATCAATTACATGCAAAGCGGTACATGCGGCTTACCTGAAGGTATCCTAACTGGGTTTGAGAATGGTAACTGCATAACGTTCTGGAGAAAGGTGGCGTTGCGCGATCGCCTGTAGCTGTTCTGGCTGTAGCTGGCTAATGATTTGAGGATATAGCGCAGATTGTGCTGCAGTGGCAACAATACTATAGAAGCCGTATACGCTGGCTAGCTGACTAGGAGTTTCAGTTGAAAAGATGTAGTCATTGACCAGCTGTCGTTTAGCGCGGTTGATCTCTGTTTCTGGGATTAAATGATCCTGTAGCAGATTGAGGCGATCGCAGATCATCTTTTCAACCAGGGAAATATTTTCTGTTGCTAGCAACGCACCGATAGTAAACATGCTAGAATCCTTTTGCAGAGATAGACCACAGTCAATATCTAATACTAGCTGTCTTTCTTCTCTCAATTCCCTGACTAAGCCAGAACTCCTTCCTCCATTGAGGATTAGGGCAATTAAATCCAGGGCGATCGCCTCCTCCAAAGACTCTGAACCTGGGCAAATCCAAGCCATCATCAGACGAGCCTGTTCAATTCTGGGTAGATTTAATTCTTGGCGGCGAATGGCGATCGCAGGAAGTTCCGACTCTACTATGGTCAGCGGACATTCTGAAGGAACATTAAAATCACTAAAATTTTCATTTACGATTGTCAGAGCCTGTTCTTGCCCAATTCCTCCTACAATCACCACCGTCATATTTTCTGGTTGATAATGAGTACGATGAAAGCAGCGCATCTGGTTCGGCGTGTGTTCGAGTAATAATTCTTTTTCGCCTAAGATCGAGCGTCGGTAAGGATGGCGCTGATAGGTGTTTTGGCATAAAGCCTGAAATCCTAAGTAATCAGGATCGTCATGGCTAGAATGAATTTCTTCAATTACAACTTCTCGCTCTCGAATAAATTCATCGTCAGGTATATTGGCTCGCAATAAAATATCTGCCAAACAAGGTAAAGTATGCTCTAAGTGAGGTGCTGCGGTAGTTAAATAAAAATGAGCATAATCATAGCTCGTAGCTGCATTCGCCACTCCACCAGTGCTTTCAATCAGCCAATCAAACTCCCCAGCCATGACATTGGGTGAGCCTTTAAAGATCATATGCTCTAGAAAATGTGCCATTCCTGACCAAGCTGCGGGTTCAGCGATCGCTCCTGCTTTAACCCAGATATCGGCAACCACCACAGGCGTTACGGGTAAATATTGGTGGATAACCGTCAGTCCATTGGCTAACTGAAAAGTTTCAGCGTCAAACTTTGCTCGGTAGAGGGATTCTGATAATTTCTGCATCAAATACTCACTTACCCATTAATACAGCTAATGATAGCCCTTGAAGTGATGTCTCTCTTGTTACATTTTTAACAGAAATTTGGCAAGCCTCATATTTTAAACTTTTACCTAGATTTGATTTATTTAATTCCAGACAAAAAAGCCCACCGCCACGCCGTTTTACCTTAGTTTATGACCTGGCATTCCAGGGTGGGAATTGGCTGCCCTCGCTTCCATTTCCGAGTACAAGCTCGGTATACTTTCACGAGAACTAATGCTACTCCCTCATAAATCAAGCATAAATCAATAAACTTGTTAGGTAGTCACCAACGCGGTAGTGGTACTTTATCCATGATAGTAAGTTTTCCAAATTTAGCAAGAGGGGTTTTTGCGGGATGTCCTAAAGGATTAGCTACGCGTCAGGGATGAGGAGTTTAATAGGAAGTTTCTATCAAGTAATCAGTAATCAATAATAGGATGGGTAGAATGATTGTTTATCTGTCTGGAAAATATAGTGGAATTAAAGCATGTAATCATCGCCTATAAAGCGGGACACAAAACCAGCAAGGAATGGGCGGAGAACTGCGCAAAGGAATTGGAAGCTCGTCAATGTCAAGTTATGATTGGTCCAAGTGGCATTAGAGATAATCCTTATCCAGTATTTTTGGCTTCGGCGACGATTAAAATAGATTTAGCAATTGTTATGGGGGGAGATGGTACGATTCTTGCCGCTGCTAGGCAACTAGCCCCCGAAGGTATACCTATCCTGGCGGTAAACGTGGGTGGACATTTAGGATTTTTGACTGAACCATTTGAATTGTTCCAGGATACTCAAGACATCTGGGATCGTCTCCAGTCGGATCTTTATGCCGTTCAGAAGCGGATGATGCTTCAGGCACAGATATATGATGGAAAACGAAATGAGTTAAAACCAGTCAGCGAAACATTTTATTGTCTGAATGAAATGTGTATTAAACCTGCAAGTGTCGATCGCATGCCAACTTCAGTTTTGGAACTAGAGGCTGATGGTCAAATGGTCGATCAATATAGCGGAGATGGTTTATTAGTATCAACTCCTACAGGTTCTACTGGCTATACGGTGTCAGCTAACGGTCCAATCTTGCATCCTGGGATGTGGGCGATCGCCATTACCCCAATTTGCCCCTTGAGTCTTTCTGGTCGTCCTTTAGTCTTAGCACCTGGCACTGTAGTTAGCGTCTGTCCCATTAGGGATTACGAAGTAAACACTAAGCTCTGGACTGATGGTGCATTAGGTACAACTATTTGGCCTGGTCAAAGAGTTGTCATCAAAATGGCTAACTGTCAGGCTCAATTTATTATTCTGCGGGAGAGCTATTCTTTTTATCAAACTCTACGAGAAAAGCTTCATTGGGCAGGAACTAGAGTTCGTTACCAAAATCAAGAGCAAAATTCTGCGGAATAAACAATACCTGTACCATTAGTACTAAAATTCCAATTGGTTGCATAATACTTGATATTACAAGACCATAAAATTAGCTCGAAAATATAAAAAATATCACGGCATACTTCACCAACTGATGTGGCTCAAAAAACTTTTCCTCATTGTCTTAATCTTGGCTACTGCTGGATTAATTCTGCTCTCTCATCCTCTTCCTGGGCAAGCTCAATTAGGCTTATTTAATATATCCGATCCCTACTCAATTCAGACTGAAAATCTTCAGATTTATAGCGATCCTTCGGTTGCCAAAGCTCCAGTGGTTATTGACGGCAGAGAAATATTCTCTGTAGGAAAAATTGGTAGTACGCCCGCAGGAGAAAGAGTATCTTTTATTCGCACTGAGTTACTCCAAGCAATTCGCGAAGATAGTTTTGATAAGATAATCATCGAGGAAAGAGAAGGACTTCCTGTCTTGTACGTACTTTATCATCAGCCGCCTGAAGGACAGCAGAGGGAAGCGGGAATATCAGAGTTAGAAAGCGATCGCCGATATTTGTTTACAGTTACCAGAGAAGACACGATTGGCAGAAATTCTGTTCGAGATACGGCGGTTGACTTAAAGCTAGAAATAGAAAGGGCGATCGCTGAAGCGAAAAGAGAACGAAGTGCTGCCTATATCCAGCGTCAGGCAATAATTACCTGCGGTTTACTATTAATCGGTCTGTTGATTTCTAGACTACTAAATCAGCTACAGACTTATCCACTCAGAAGAGCAATTCAAAGGATTATTCCTGGATTGCCCAGCAACACCAGCTCCCAGCCCTCAAATCTCACCACCCTATTTCGACTCAAATTGGGCTTTGCTCAGTTTATTCTTTGGACTGGAATTATTTTCGCAATTTTCCGTCTTTTTCCTACTACTCGACACTCGCTATATTTTCTCTTCAGCCAAATAGTTGGCGCTTTTGACAAGTCTGTTTTTAATTTTGGTGGTAAAGACTTTTCTATTCTTCGTCTGGTATTGTTAGTTGCCCTGTTTGTGGCTTCAATCTTTCTTAGTAACTACATTACCACCCTCTTGCGAAAAAACGTCCTCCAAGTTACCAGAATGACTAGAGGTTCCCAAGAAATTATTTCCATTATTACCAAATATGGTCTGATCTCTTTTGCTACTATAATTCTGCTTCAAGCCAATGGGATTAATCTCAGCTCCTTGGCATTAATTGGTAGTGCTTTAGGCGTTGGTATTGGTTTTGGCTTCCAAGATATTGCCCGCAACTTCGCCAGCGGCATAGTACTGTTATTTGAGCGATCGATTCAGGTGGGAGATTTTATCCAGGTTGGAGAACATCTAGGTGTGGTAGAAGAAGTAAGAACCCGCAGTATCGTACTCAAAACTCTCGATCGCATTTCGATTATTGTGCCTAACTCTCGTTTTTTGAGCGATGAAGTAATTAACTGGAATCATCGTCGTAGCGTGAGTCGGATTCATCTACCGATCGGTGTGGCTTATGGCTCTGATGTAAAAAAGGTTAAATCTGCTCTGTTACAGGCAGCAGCAGAACATCTAGAAGTTTTACGCAATCCAGCCCCCCAAGTCTTTTTTATCGGATTTGGCGATAGCTCCCTCGACTTTGAACTACTGATTTGGACATCCGATCCCAGTCGTCAAGCCCCTTTAAAAAGCGACCTTTGCTTTCGCATCGAAGAAATCTTTAACGAACAGCAGATTAATATTCCTTTTCCTCAAAGAGATGTCAATCTCAAAGCTCAAGATCTGTCGTTCAAGCTTCCTCCTCAGTTAGAAGGACACATACTTTATTTGTTAAAAGGTCTGATTGCCCAGCAATACAACAATAACAATGCTAAAGGTGGTAATTCTTCTACTAAGCCCACTCCAAAAGGTTGATAATCTCAAACCAAGCTGGGATTTAGCCAGCGTTTTCCGACTCAGGGTTAGCAACGCTTTCTTTTTCTGATTGCTGCTCATTAACCCCTTCTAGCTTGGCGTTCATACTAATCGACTTTTCGATATTTGCTGCTTCTTTTTTGAACTCATTTTCAAACTCTTTAGAAGCATCTTGAAAACTGCGAAGAGTTTTGGCAACGCTGCGACCAATTTCAGGTAGTTTCTTGGGACCAAATACCAATAATGCCACCATTGTAATTAGAGCCATTTCTGGTAAACCGATGCCAAAAATGTTCATTATCTTAAATTTCCTATGAGTTTATATAAATTCAATAATAGCTCGATCTTCTACGATGCTGAGGATCGAGCCTTACTATCTATCAGCCGATCGAATAGTTAGTTAAAATGTGATACTTGGTCTAACGACTCAAAGTTCTCCAATCCACATCAATTCCTTCTAGCAGAAGGGAAGAATTATAAAGTTGCAAAATAATCAAGAGGAACACTAGGAATAGAGCCATAAATACTCCCATCAAGATAGTAGTTCCCCAACCAGGGGCAACCTTACCGTATTCAGAATTTAAGGGCTTGAGAATATTTCCCAAACGAGTTTGTTGTGACATAAGTCAAATAGTTATGTAATATCGGTTTTATTCGTAATCTTCTGTAATATTATAGAGTAATAGTCATCATAATTAATATTTACTTATGGAACCCGCAATATTTCTTGGTGTTAGTCTTGGAACTGTTTTAGTTGCCATTACAGGATATTCAATTTACACTGCTTTTGGTCCTCCCTCTGCTGATTTGGGCGATCCCTTTGAAGATCATGAAGATTAATTAGGCTGTTAGCTGTTAGAGCTTATCTCTTTACTATTGCGATCTATGCTACCAACTCGATTACCAACCGCATCGTATTCATAGGTGCGAGTTAATTTGTTTACGTCATCGTAGGTATAACTACTGGTAGTGTTTTGTTCGGGGTCAGTCAAAGATAAGAGATTACTTACATGGTCGTAGTTATAAGTTGCAGTACGATTCTCCGCATCGGTTTGCGATGCCAAACGGTATAGAGAATCGCAGCTATAGCTAGTTTTATTACCAGAGGAGCGGTGATTGATACTGCCTGACCCACCCCATCGTATATTCTGTCGTAAAAGTGTGATTTAGGATGAGAAGATTTAAACAGGACTCTTTCTAAAGCAGCTAGGCGGTTAAGATCGAGATGTTCGATTACTTCAATTATCATGGCTGCATCATAGCCTTGGAAGCGTTTATCTCGATAGATTAGCGAGCCTTGAATAAAGTTAACTTTATCCTGTTGATGAAAAGGTAGATTCTCTAGCTTGAGCCGTTTTTTCGCTATTTCTAACTCGCGATAGAAAACATCTACTAAAGTTAGGGATAAGTACATAGAGATGACTCAATAGATTGCAGAGGCGACTCTTGTGATGCAGAGTGACAGCCAGATCAAAGCCATCTGACCATTCGAGAAAAGTAGGATCGGGATCTAAAGGCAAAGCTTCAGCTTCAACCCGATAGCCTAATGCTTGAAATAACTAGCGTAAAAAAGATTTTCCTCCACGGCAGGGCAACACAGGTAGCTTAACGGTGAGAGGAATCGTCTGCTCGACTAACCCTGTAGGTTATCGCAACGTGTCCAGTTAGAGCAGTGCGAAATACTTTTGAGAGTGCCACATTCATTAATGATGATGCCACATAAGGGCGATCTCTGACATAGTGTTTTAGAGTTCCTTCTCTGCTATCTGCTGATGGTTTGCCTCTTACTAGTTCAATGGGATTGATATCTATTATTTATTACTTACTATTACTTAACTAATGTTACGCAAAAGCTATCATGTGAAGATGAACAAAAAGCTTCTAGAACTCAGAGCGCGACTATGACCATATTATTATCAGTTCGTTTGGTCAGATAGCGTTGAGTTTTTTTTGTCAAGCTTTAGACCAGCATTTCACGGTTTTATTTAGTCGATCAATCTTTCATTAGAGAGAAGGCAATATTTTTAAATCGAGATAATATCTAGGTCTATATTATTGTCTATATTATTTATTTATTCTTATTTGCTGATGACAGTTGATTAACTTGGCTGTTGATAGAATTAGATTTATGACTAAACATATTAATCATCCTCCTAACCCCGAACCAGAAAAGTCTAATCCGCTTAAACGTCTGGTCAATAAACTTAAGTCCTCGCCCAAAAAGCTGACTGGGGGAATTGTGGCGATCGCAGCTTTAGGAAGTTTAGGCTACTGGGGAACAGGAATATTAGTCAAAAAAAAATTACCGCCCTTTTTAGAAAGTCAGATCGGCAAGATTATCGAACGTCCGATAGATTTAGGGGAGGTAAAAGGTTTTTCCCTCAATAGTATCGAATTTGGCAAGACAATTATTCCCGCCACGACTACAGATACGGACAAAGTAACGGTAGACGGAGTAAAAATCGGTTTTAATATTTTTCCTGTCTTATTTCGTCGGACTCTGCCTCTAGATGCAACCTTAATTAATCCAGATATTTACCTCGAACAGACTCAGGATGGTGAATGGATTAATTTGGATTTTTTAGCTAATAGAGAAAAAAAAGATCCTTTGATCTACTTTGATGTGGATTTAGATGTCGAGCAAGCCGAGATTACCGCTGTTCCCTATCAGCAAAACCCTCTTCAGGCACAGGTTGATGGTACGGGTAGATTCAATCAAAAGCAAGGATTACTTGATTATGATTTAGACACAACTATCGAGCAGGCTACTGCCACGATCGAAGGAGGAACTAACCTGGAAACTGGTAGTACCGATACAAAGCTACTAGTAAAAGATTTAGCCCTAACCGATGTAGCCAGTCTATTGCCCAACTCTCCTGTCGTGTTGGATAGCGGTAGCCTCAATGCTGATTTAGACATCAATATTCCTTCCTTTAAAGAAATTACCGCCGCCAATATCAAAGGCATGGTTAACCTGCGAAATGTTGCAGGGGAAGCTACAGAATTAAATGCACCTGTTACTGCCAGATCTAAGCTAAACTTTACTGGTCGAAACGGAGAGGTTAAGCAGACTCAAGCCACTTTAGGCGATCTTACTGCCCAGGTAGATGGACAGGTCAACCTAGATACTGGATATGACTTGGATGTAAATATCCTGCCGTTTCAGCTTGCTAGTTTGCCCCCTAAGCTAACTAAGCAATTACCAGTAGGAGTCGCGGGAGAAATCGAGGCTCAGTTAAAGCTGCGGGGAGAGATTAAAGAACCCCAATTAACAGGCAATGTTAATAATACCCAGACAGTAATTGTCGATCGAACCCCTTTTAAACGAATCAGCGCTGACTTTCGAGCCAATTTAGCCAGAGTTGTCTTAGAGAATATCCAGTTAACTCCTCTTGCTGGAGGAAATGTTCAAGCCGAAGGGACAGTGGAAACAAATCTGGGACAAGTATTAATGGAAAAACAGCAGCTAGATTTTAGCAAAATGCCTGTGGCGTTTAGCTTTCAGGCAGATTTACCTACGCGGGAGTTAGTATCACCCTACTATCAATTGCCTCAACAAGTAGCGATCGGCGATCTTCAGGCACAAGGACAAATTGACGGCACCATAAAACAGCCCAAAGGTTTGGTCAAATGGAACATCGCCGATTCTAGCGCTAGCAATCTCGAAGATACACCGACGTCGCGCATGCGGTGCGCGAAGCGCTGGCGCAAGGGCATCATGACTGACAGCTTCATCAAGCATGGCGTGACGCGCTTCAGGCAACAGGGCTTGCCGGTGGCGGTGATGTTGCTGGCCGTGCTGCTGCTCTGGTACGCAGCGGCCTGGGTGCTGAATGCGCCCGGAGCGATTGAGCGCGTCTTGCCCCATGATGGGACATGGACCTGGTCCGACCTGCTGGCCACCACCATGGCCATGCAGCGCCCGGTGCTGCCGGCGCCGCATCAGGTCGCGCTGGATTCCTGGTCGAGCCTGGTGGACTGGCCGCTGGACTCTCCGCGCAACCTGATCTACCACGTCGCGGTCACCGCCGAGTCCACGCTGTGGGGCTTTGTGATGGGCACCTTGCTGGGCTTGATTCTGTCGGTGTGCATAGTTCATTCGCGCACGCTGGACCGCGCCCTGCTGCCCTGGATCGTGGCCTCGCAGACCGTGCCGGTGCTGG
>CAVRWR010000191.1:0-45953 GCA_963724445.1 uncultured cyanobacterium
TTATATTTTGACTTGGACATTTTTTCATAGAAGACATCTAACTTATCTCCAGTTTCAGGATCTACAGGCAAATTGCGATCAATACTTGCCGCAGGGATATATTTATTAGTCTGCGGATTTTTATAGGTTAATCCCTGTACCATCCCTTGAGTTAATAAGCGTTTAAAAGGCTCATCAAAGTTAAGTAGCCCGCGATCGCGCAACACTTTAGTAAAGAAGCGAGAATATAATAAATGCAAAATTGCGTGTTCAATTCCGCCGACATACTGATCTACAGGCATCCAGTCATTCACCTTGTCCTGGGCAAAAGCAGCGTCAGAATTATTTGCGTCACTATAGCGGAGGAAATACCAGGAAGAATCAATAAAGGTGTCCATGGTGTCGGTTTCCCGTGTTGCCGCCTTGCCACAGCAGGGACAATCGACATTAATCCAGTTAGCCAATTGAGCCAAAGGAGAACCACCTCGTCCAGATAGTTCGACAGATTCGGGCAATTCCACAGGAAGATCTTTGTCTGGTACGGGAACAGTACCGCAATCATCACAGTGAATTACAGGGATGGGACAGCCCCAATATCTTTGACGGGAAATCAACCAGTCCCTTAAGCGATATTGAATCCTGGCTTTACCGTAACCCTGCTGTTCGGCATATTCGATAATTTTTGTTTTACCTTCAACCGAAGGCATACCGTCAAACTGGTCTGAATTGACTATAGTTCCAGGTTCGGTATAGGCATTCTGCAAAGGCGTATCGCGATACGCCCCTACATCTATTTCGGGAACAATTACGGTTTTAATGGGCAAACTTTTCTCGGTGGCAAATTTAAAATCCCTTACATCATGTGCCGGGACTCCCATCACCGCACCAGTACCATATTCATAAAGAACATAGTCGGCAATTAAAATCGGCACTGATTCACCATTGAAGGGATTAATTGCTTTGCCGCCAGTCAAAATACCCCGCTTGGGTTTATCCTCGGCAGTACGTTCAATTTCGCTTTGCCCCTTGATTTCTGTTATAAAAGCTGACACCGCCTCTTGCTGTTCGGCAGTGGTAACTTTGGAGGTTAGAGGATGTTCGGGAGCAAGCACCACATAGGTCACGCCGTATATCGTATCGGGACGGGTGGTAAAGACAGCAATCTTATCGTCTCTACCCACTATGGGAAATTCTAAATATGCGCCAACGGACTTACCAATCCAGTTTATCTGCATGGTTTTGACTCGTTCGGGCCAACCCTCAAGCTGATCTAAATCCTGTAACAGTTTTTCTGCATAGTCGGTAATTTTAAAAAACCACTGTTTGAGCAACTTCCGTTCCACAATCGCCCCAGAACGCCAAGAACGCCCTTCATTGTCTACCTGTTCATTCGCCAGTACGGTTTGATCGATAGGATCCCAATTAACCGCAGCTTCTTTTTGATAGGCTAACCCCGCATCAAGAAACTGAAGGAACAACCATTGTGTCCATTTATAGTAGTCAGGAGAGCAAGTTGCAACTTCCTTGTCCCAGTCAATTGAAAGCCCTAACTGCTTGAGCTGCTCGCGCATTTGCGCAATATTTTGTAACGTCCACTTAGCAGGAGGAATACCTCGATCTATTGCGGCATTTTCGGCAGGTAAACCAAAAGCATCCCAACCCATCGGATGCAGCACTCGATAACCCTGCATCCGCTTCAGACGGGCAATTACGTCAGTGATTACATAGTTACGCACATGACCCATGTGCAGGTTTCCCGAAGGATAGGGAAACATGGACAGAGCGTAGAATTTTGGCTTATCGCCTTGCTTGGGAGTTCGATCTATTCCCGATTCTTGCCACTGCTGTTGCCATTTCTGTTCAATTTCGGCTGCGTTGTATCGTGACTCCACGACGAGGGTTACTCCTAAACTAGATTGCGATAGTGAAACTTGATAATTCAATAGTACATTTATTAGCTGAGTAAAGTTATTCTCTTCCCCGAAATAATCTTTCACTAAAATCTGTCATGAAAAAAGGGCAGGTAATACCCACCCTAATTACTGATTGTAAATAATAAATAGTTAACTGTAATTACTTATTACCTATTACTTATTTGGTTGAGGAGTCATCCGTAAATAAGGCTTAATCTCTTTAACTCCTTTGGGAAATTTCTGTTTTGCTTCGTCAGTAGGAATCGCGGGTGAAACCACTACATCTTCACCGTCATGCCAGTTAACTGGGGTAGCAACTGAATAATTATCAGTTAGCTGCAAAGAATCGATCACTCGCAGAATTTCAGGGAAGTTACGACCTGTACTTGGGGGATAAGTTAAGGTTAAACGCAATTTCTTATTCGGGTCGATAATAAACACGGAGCGAACTGTCACCTTAGCATCGGCATTGGGATGAATCATGTCATAAAGGTCGGAAACCTTTTTATCTCCATCCGCCAAGATCGGATAGTCAACTTTTGTTCCCTGAGTTTCGTCAATATCGCCAATCCAACCTTTGTGAGAGTCGGCATCATCAACACTTAAAGCGATCGTTTTAACGTTACGTTTGTCAAATTCAGATCTGAGTTTAGCAACTTCGCCTAATTCAGTAGTACATACTGGAGTATAGTCAGCAGGGTGTGAGAAGAGAACTACCCAGCTATCCCCAGCCCATTCATAGAAAGAAATTTCTCCCATGCTGGAATCTTGAGTAAAATCAGGCACTCGATCGCCTAATCTAAGTTGAGCCATTGTAAAAACCTCGATTTCGTTCTAGGAAAGCAGTTCTTTATCTTCTCATGAAATGCCAGGTATATATCCTGTTGCTTAATTCTTCTTGATAACCCAGCTTAATCTCTTAATCCCCATCTCAGCTTTAAGGCAATTTAGAAGCTGCTTTAACCTCTGACCAATCTTCGGGAAGAATTCTTTCATAGTAACCATCAGCATAAACTACGCCAACAGTTCCATCTGCTGCGGGACTGGCTTCATAAAAAGCGACAATTTCCAGCCAATTTTCCAGATCGCTCAGGTTTTTAGAGGATAAAAAAGAGTTTACTAGGTAAGGTTCTGAAGTTTCTGGGTGATAATATACAGAATCATCATAGACATATCCTTGTAATGCTAGCTGGACTGTCTCAAGGCTACTCATATCTGGTAACTTATTTTCGTTTTGTTCAGCATAACTTTGCAAAGCATTACCTAAATTTTGCAGGTTAGATTCACTTTGGGAGTTAACTGTCGCTAAGTTTGCCTGTTCGCAAGCCTCTTTTGACTGCTGTTCTGCTTTTTCGAGCATTGCTAGATCTGCCTCTAGATCGAAAGGACGAACATTATTGAGACTCCCAATAGTCTTAACATTTAGCAGAGATAGAGAAATTGAGGTTTCTGGCGAGATTTTTTCAGCAGATGCAATCGCATCACAATCACCACCTGCCAACCCAGACACAGAACCCATGAGGTTTTCCAACAGGGAGTTGATATTCAAAGCTTCCCCTGAACTAGCTAAACGATAAGCAACGACATAGGTTTCGTTGTTAACTTTAACTGTTTTACCCTGAGTGTAGTAAATATTGTTATAGAGATTAGCCCCAAAAAGATTAGTCCAAGACTTCATCAAGTCTGCCATTTCATACTGACCACTAATGGCTATTTGTCGCCAAGAGTTATCTAAATCTTTTAACTGCCTAGTTAGAGGTGCCTGTTTGCCAGAAATTAGCTCTTGAAAATCATTAGCCAGACATTTTTGGCTATAAGTAAGGATAGAAGTTACTACAGCTACGGCTAAAGTTATTTTCCGCATAATTAATCCTTTTAATACTATTTAAAATAAACTTTTACTCAAAATAACTTAGGTAATTTGCTTCGCCCTCTGTGGTTCCACTCAGTGCATTATCGATTGGGGATTGCGAATTTTCATGAGCTAATATGCAGACTTACTTGCCATAAGATAGAATAAACCACCTGGTTAGCTGAATAATTAAGGAAGACTTCATGGAAGACAAGCAAATGTTAATGATTCCTGGGCCTACTCCAGTCCCAGCAAAAGTATTGGATGCTTTAGGCAAACATCCTATCGGGCATCGTAGCGGTGATTTTAGTCAAATTATTGCCGAGATTAATCAAAATTTGAAGTGGCTGCATCAAACAAAAAACGAAGTGCTTTCCCTCAACGTATCAGGTACGGGGGCAATGGAAGCGGGAATGATTAACTTTCTCAGTCCTGGCGATCGCGTTTTGGTTGGCGTTAACGGTAAATTTGGCGATCGCTGGGCGCAAATCTGTGAGGTATTTGGTCTGCAAACTGAACGGATTACTTCTGACTGGGGTACACCTCTAGACACAGAAGAATTTCGCGCTAAGTTAGAGGCGGATACCAACAAAGAAATTAAGGCAGTTGTGATTACTCACTCGGAAACTTCTGCGGGGGTACTCAACGATCTAGAAACCATTAATCAGCATGTTAAAGCACACGGCGAAGCTTTAATTATTGTTGATGCGGTAACTAGTCTGGGGGCATATAACATCCCTATCGATGACTGGGGACTAGACGTAGTGGCATCTGGTTCGCAAAAAGGCTATATGATTCCTCCAGGTTTGGGCTTTATTTCCGTTAGCGATAAAGCTTGGCAAGCATATGAAACTAGTAAGTTCCCTCGTTTCTATATGGACTTGGGTAAATACAAAAAAGCCAACGCCAAAAATAGCACTCCCTTTACTCCTCCCATCAATTTGATGTTTGGGCTACAAACTGCCCTGCAAATGATGCAGCGAGAAGGTTTAGAGAACATCTTTGCCCGTCATACCCGTTTGACCCAAGCTACCCGTGCGGCTGCTAGAGCTATGGGGTTAGAACTTCTGGCACCAGATAATGCGGCTAGTACTGCTGTAACGGCGATTCGCACTGATGATGCCGAAGCAATCAGATCCACCATGAGTAAAAAGTATGATATTGCCCTGGCTGGGGGACAGGATCACCTTAAAGGTAAAATCTTCCGTGTGGGACATCTGGGCTTTGTTAGCGATCGCGATATATTGACGGCGGTTTCTTGCCTAGAGGCAACTTTAATTGAACTTGGTCACGATCTTGAACCCAAGTCTGGAGTTAAGGCGGCAGCGGCAGCTTTAGTTTAGCCTCTGGGTATTTTGCCCATTAGCCTTAAATGCTCAAGTCTCCTAACAATGGGGGACTTTGTCGTTTTAAACTAGACGACCATAATCTAGTTCAATCAGACGATCGCCATACAGCGAATGATTATGTATTAGCGATCGCCCTTCAATATCCATACATCACCAAAGCGATCTCATCTCCTAGGTGCAGCTAAAATTATAATTACAATTAGAAACTTGCTAAAATAAATAAATGTTAAAAGTTAAAAACATTGATAGCAACTGTACGCCAAGGAAAAATCGAAATATCGGATGAATTAGAACTTCCTGAAGGAACAAGAGTTTTAGTTACAGTTTTACCAGATCGAGAAACAGAATTTTGGAGTAAAACTAGCCAAGTTTCTTTAGATAAAGTTTGGCATAATGCCGAACTACTTGAAGAATGATGTTATCTTAGTTCGTTATCCTTTTTCTGATTTATCTGACTCTAAAGTTAGACCTGCTATTGTAGTTAACACTCGGCATATTTCCCAGGACATTTTGATAGTTCCCATCACAAATTCCTCGCGAGTGTCCCCACTCTCAATCGTAACGGAGTGAAGATAGGGTGGGGAGGGATAGCGTACTTATTTGAGGGTTCGATACCCTCAAATAAGTTAATTGGGCGTATCTTGTTAAGGCAGCTTTTGAGTAAGAGTACTCTTACTCAAAACGTGCCGTGTTCGATGTATTTTCTCAAACGCTCTATCGTTACGCCACCACTACTAGCGATATAGTACGAGCCAGACCAAAAAACAGGCTTCCAATACACCTTGTTTATCTCTTCAGAAAACTCTTTTCTTAATATTCGACTAGATGCGCTTTTCAAGCTAGCAACCAACTGAGAAATATTGTTGTCTGGGTGAAGATCGATCAAAAGGTGGCAGTGGTCACTCTCTCCGTCAAATTCAAGCATGACACTCTTTTTAGCTTTACATATCCTCTGGAACACCTCAGACATAACTCTCATCATGTCTGAGGTAATTACTTTTTTCTATATTTTGTCACTAAAACTAGGTGCAGGTGAATTGAGTAAACAGAATGAGATCCTTTGTGTGGCTTCATGATATACTACATACAGGTCAACTGAGTAAATATGCTAACACGCCGTATCACCTATCGCTTATATCCGTCTACCAGTCAACTAAACAAGTTGTTCTACTGGCGACGTATGCACGCTTATGTCTATAACGCTGCGGTTAGCAACAGAATTACTCAATACAGTTCGTTCAATCATTCTGTAGACTACTTCGAGCAACAAGCTTCTCTACCTGGATTTAAGCAAACTTGGGTAGAGTATAAAGAGCTAAATGCTGGATCACTTCAGGCAACTTTAAAACGGGTTGATTTTGCGTTTGTTCGCTTTTTTCAAGGTCTAGCCAAGTACCCCAAATTTAAACCGATTAAATTCTACTCTGGGTGGACTTACCCTGACTCTAGGCAGGGGTTCAAAGTGCATAGCGATGGAAAAAATGGCTATCTTGAGTTAACTGACTTAAAGTGCAAAATTCAAATGCGCGGAAAAGCTAGGACTTGGGGAAAACCAACTACTTGTACTATTGTGTATCGCAGTGGAAAATGGTTTGCCAGCATTACTGTTAAATGTGTTCCTCAAAGAGAAACGGGCAATGGTTCTATCGGCTTGGATTTTGGCTGCAAAACAGCGATTGCTGATAGCAATGGTGGCAAAATTGAACCTCCTAAATTCCTCAAAGAAGCTCAATCACAAATCAACAAAATATCCAAGCAGTTAAGGAGAAAAAGAAAGCCAGAGAAACGAAAAGCCAAGGCATCTAGACGATGGAAGAAGACTCAAGCAAGTCTAGCCAAGCTCTCAAGAAAAGTAGCCAATAAGCGTCAAAATTGGGTTCATCATCAGGCAGTAGATATCGTTAGCTGTAATAGCCTCATTGCCACTGAAAAACTCCAGATTAAAAATATGACGCGCAAGGCAAAAAAAGGGAGTAAACGTAAACGACAGAAAGCAGGACTTAACCGTTCGATGCTTGATGTTGGAATTGGAATGTTAAAACAGGCAATCAAATATAAAGCATCTGAAGCTGGCACTATATATTTGGAAGCTCCAACTCGCTCGTTGAAACCGACTCAACGATGCAGTGTATGTTGGAAGATAACGAAGAAAACATTGTCCGATAGAATGCACATTTGCTTCAATCAAGAGTGCGATCATACCGAAGATCGTGACATTAACTCGGCTCAAGTATGTTTAACTTGGGCGCGTGGGCAGGAACTGTCCTCGTTTAAGACTGCCGATGAGTCTAGCTCTACTGGTAATCCCAACGTGAAATACTGCGGAGGTTTTCAGCAACTAGCTCAAACGAAGCGTCAGAAACTCTTGGCTCAACGAAGTAGCCAAGAGTAGTTCATGTAAAACTAGTTCATTATTGTCAGGAGAATTTGTTTTAGTTGATTGGCAAGCAGCAAGGTTAAATGTCTCCAGTGCAGTCAAAAGAGGTATTTATACGATTGATCAAAAGCTAGTTATTAAGATCATTGGCAAACTACAAAAGCCTGACGCTCAAAAATTAGATCATGCCCTCAAAAGCTGGCTAGGTTTATTAGACTGATATTATAGAGATCGCTTTTCCATCTTTACACATAAAAAAGGCGATCGCGTGCTGAAATAATTTTACAAGTCATTTTCAGTTAACTCGGCGATCTTCCTACCTTAACCTGCCTTTAGAATGCGATCGTCAAGCTAGCCATTTGCGAAATAAGTTTATTGAGGTTTTTGTTAAATTTTGATTCTCGTAGCCAATATACATGATTATTTTAGATTACTTCAGTTTGTATAGACTTCATCAGCACATTTGCTTTGGGTTAAACTAATAGCTTTATCCCTTAAAAATTGAGTTACTGAGTAAATTTCATCTAAGGTTGAGATTTTTGTCTTTACTTCTTTTCCTTCCATGTTAAGAACAGCAATAGATTTTTTATTAGAATTCAAGTAGAGTCGACAAATAGTTTTTTTAACATTGTCATCTAAATTAATTCCCAAATAGTTGACAGTATCTTTGTATTTAACTCGTCTAATATCTACACTTTCTCGAAGAATAGATTTAACAAGATAAAAAGCTTCTAGTTCTTCCTGTGTCGTTACGATTTGATCTTCTCTTGGAAGATTATTTGTTCCACATTCTAGGTTTTTGGTATCTTCTGGTATCGTTATTTCTGGTAATATTTCAGGAAGATCGATAGCTGATTTTAGTCTGTCAGTAATTCGCTCATTGATAAAATCTTTGAGTGAACGCTTAGTAATTTCTGTAAATTTATCGACTACTGTTGCCATCATTCTTCCAGAATATACCTTGCAAGCGAAAAATTTGACAAAATCAGAAGATGGTTCAACTAATTGTTCTGCCATAATGCGTTTAATCTCCTTGGTATAAAGAAGACTTTGAGCGACATCAGATAATTCATTAATATTAAAAGTCGATTTAGAAAAGCGTTTAAGCTCATTAACATCCGAATCGCTAAAATTTAGCATGTTAAACTCAAAAAATGGTTTATCGTCCATGATATTGCTTTTATCAATATCAGTATAAAAACGATAAATAATCCCATTCGTCAAAATAGAAAATTTAGCATCTGTAACGTGAAAGTATCTGTATAATTGTGAGCTATGTTTTGGCTTTTCTAGATTTTCATTACATGATTTACACTCCATTAAAATAATAGGTTTGTTATCCTTAATAATGGCGTAATCTACTTTTTCGCCTTTTAATCCTGGTACATCTGCCGTAAATTCAGGTGCAACCTCCATAGGATTAAAAACGTTGTATCCCAAAGCCTGAATGAAAGGCATAATAAATGCTGTTTTAGTGGCTTGCTCATTTGGAATTTGGGTTTTAAGTTTTTCAATTTGCTGAAAAATAGCCTTAATTTGGTCAATGAAATCCATAAAAATTGAAAAGAAAGTTGACAATTCTATAGTTCCCGAAAATCAAGTCGAACTAGCCATTAAGATTCACAAACATTCAAACCTTCGCGTATTTTCACGAAATATTCATTTAAGCAATCATTTTGTTGCTGAAAAGCGATCGCTCTAACCAAAGAGCCAAAAATTATCGACCAAGATGCCGAGATGCCATAGACATCATGTCTTTTAGATCTACATCACCATCGCCGTCGGCATCTAAAAAGCTGTTTAAGACAGGATTGCTGCCTTGGACATTACCTTTGTTATTGCCTGTTCTCAGTAGGTTAAGTACTAAAGGAACTAGAATCGGCAGCATTGACTGGACTATCCGTGCATCTAGCCCAGTGCTACGACTGATCTGAGCAATCATATTACTTAGCTGAGAACTACCAAACAGAGTAGATAAGATCTGGGGACTAGCTTGAGTACCGCCAAATTGATTAAGCAGTTGATTTACCTGTGCTGCACCACCCTGATTACGCTGTTGTTGTAGAGCAGATTTTGTATAGTTACCCACAATCGACATCGCTGACTGTACCGTATCGGGATTAGCCTGATAGCTGCCGCTTAACTGCTGCACTGTGTCTAAAATTGAACCTAATTGACCAGTGCTGGCTTCTTTTTCAGGATTATCGATCGCGCTTAAAATTTGCTTAAAAACACTCATATTTGTCGTGACCCAGGTAATTTTGGCGAATAAAACCATTAAACCAGAACGCTTGTCACAAACAAAGGGGCGATCGATTTACACTCAAGTCTGCTAATCTTGTTCCAAATTATTTGCCTGTACTGAACCTAGCTGCTGCTTAACATCATCGATCGCCAAGTTTAGCTGGGCGATTTTATCTTCTAAACCATGACGGGCTAGTTCAATACTTTCTTCGCTACTAAAGGAAATTTCTTTACCCCTTGCTACTCTAGAATCATCTTGATTAGCAAGTCGCTTTTCATTGCGAGTGGTGAGTACTGTTCCTAAAACTCCCCCTACCACTCCACCAATGAGCGAACCTAAGATAAATCCGCTACCAAAACCATTTTGTTGACTCATAGTATTTAGATTTTTAGATAATACCTACAAAATTACCAATCTCGAACTTACGCGGTGAAATAGATAAATCCGATATTTTGTTTCTAGGTGCCAAAAGCGCGATCGCCCGCATCTCCCAACCCAGGAACAATATATCCTTTGCTGTTGAGTCCTTCGTCAATGATAGCCGTATAAATCTCTAGCCCAGGATAATTTTCGCTCAATTGCCTCAAAGCAGGTGGCGCAGCAACAATCGAAATAATTCTAATTAAATCTGGCTTAACTCCACGACTGGTAATTTCCTTCATTGCCATCATAATCGATCCACCCGTAGCCAACATGGGTTCTAAAATGACAATCCTCGTCTGGGGGTTAAAGCTGTCTGGAAGTTTGTTTAAATAACAACTGGGTTCTAAAGAAGATTCGTTACGAACTAAGCCCAAATGATAGACGGAAGCAAGGGGCAAAACTTTTTGGACTTCCTCCAACAAAACCAAGCCCGCTCGCATGATTGGCACAATTCCCAAGGAAATCTCAGGATTGACAAAAGTACCAGGACACTCAGTTAAAGGAGTTTGTACCATCGTATCAATAGTCGGTAACCAGTTTCTGCTCGCCTCGTAAGCAAGCCATCGACCTAACTCTGCCATCGCACTTTTGAACAATACTGAGGGCGTATTGACATCACGAGCAACCGACAGCCAATGTTTGATCAAAGGATGCTCTGGAACATAAACGCGCAGTTGTAAAGTCATATTTGCAGAACAGCTTACGGTGATAATTTCGGTGACTAATGATCTGATATTTTCTCAAAGCTTAATCTTACCCGATCGCGCCGAGCAAATCTAAGCTACTTTTCCAGAATTGGTCATGAATTACCATTATTGGCAAAACTTAAATGATCGAGATTTGAGAGAAAAAACAGCCAAGTAAACTTTTATTTATTGAATCTTATAATTTAGCTCGGCTAACACCACCTTTAGAGCTATTGCCTTCGGCTATGTTAGATAAGTTCTGGTTATGGTTAAAGCTATTATTACTATTACCTGATTGATTATAGTTATTGCCTTGGCTAAAATAGCTTTTACCATACCTACCGTGGTATGAGTAACGGTCGAATTCGCTAGCTTTAACTCCATTGATTACCATGCCCAAGACTTTTTGCCCTGTCGTTTCCAAGGCTTCTTGAGCTAATTCCGCACTTTCTTGTTCCACAACACCTGGTCTGGTAACAAATAAAATACCATCAACTAATTTACTAATCGTTAATACATCAGCAGTAACGGGTAAGGGAGGGGCATCAATCAGAATCAGATCGTATTCTCGACGTGAACGACCAATGAAATCGCTCATTTCAGGAGAATCTAATAAGGCTAGAGGATTAGATTTAACTATGCCGCTGGTTAGTAGGTTTAATTTTGGCATAGGTTGCTTA
Source organism: uncultured cyanobacterium (assembly GCA_963724445.1). GTDB lineage: Bacteria > Cyanobacteriota > Cyanobacteriia > Cyanobacteriales > Xenococcaceae > Waterburya. The sequence continues at coordinate 11,505 of CAVRWR010000191.1, forward strand.
ATCACAGATAAAGGACTGATTTTGTCTGTAATAATATCTTTTAGTCCTTTAGTATTACTCACACCCCAAAGTTCATGTTGAGAAGAACGGCGTAAGTCCCCATCCACCAGTAAAACATTACGACCTAATTGAGCGATCGCCGCTGCTAGATTGGCTGTAACTGTGGATTTTCCTTCTTCAGGCACAGAACTAGTGACCAAAATTACCTTAGGTGGCTTATCGCTAGTTAAGAATTTCAGATTTGCCTGAATCATGCGATAGACTTCACTGGAGAATGAATCAGGCTCATCCCTAGTGACAATTCGACCTTGATAACTAGGTGGCTCTAGACGAGTTATACCAACTGTTTTATAAGGAAATTTCTTCTTGATTTCGGCTAAGGATTGGATTGAGCGATCCTGCATTTCCAGGAGAATAATCGACAGGTTTGCCAAGAATGCCCCTAAAACTAGCCCCATGCCTAATAGTAAAGTTCGTCCTGAGCTACCTTTATCCGGTATTGCAGCATATTCAACTACGTCAGTATTACCAGTGTTGTTGTTTTCTGCTATTCGAGCCTGGTCTAAATTGTTGAGCAAGGTTTCATAAGTTTTGCCCGCAGATTCAGCGCGACGGACTAATTCGCGGTCTTTCTTTTCTAGCTGAGGCAATTGATTAGCTCGCTGTAAAAGCTGTTGTTGAGCTTGATACTGCGTAGCAACCTGTCTTTGAAGATTTAATTCCTCAATTTTGAAGCTGATGAATTTTTCTAGCTGATTTTCTTTGGTACCGTTGTCATTGCGGAGCAATCCTTGGGAGACATTAACTCCTTCTCCAACATTGACGGCAATTAAGTTTCTTAGCTGCTGTGTCAAGTCGCTTTTCTTTTCGTTGAGACTTAGAACTGTAGGATGCTGGTCGCTAAACCTTTGTCTCTCTTGAGCTAGTTGGGATTCTGTCTGGGCTAACTGATCTAAGATACTTTGGACTTCGGGGTAAGAACCTAGTTGATTGGCTTTAACTGCCTGCTCTAAGTTTAATCCTAATTGACCCTGTAGTGCCGCAGATTGAGCCTGCATACCCTGTAGCTGTGAACCAGTATCCGTGATCTGCTGATTGAGCGCGCCTAGATTAGTCACCAAACCTCTCTTTTCTTCGGCTATATCGACAATACTATTCTTAGTCCTAAAGTCAGAAATTTCTTCCTCAGCAGTTTTGACCTTAGCTTCAACATCTGGTAGCTGAGTATCAATAAATGCTCTGGCAGCTTGAGGATTGCTTTGGTTGCTTTTAATCTGGGTTTGGATATATACATCCATCAGAGTGTTGACTATATTTGAAGCTACCTTGGGATTAGGATGGCGATAGCTAATTTCGACGACATCCGTACCGCCAACGACCTCGGCAGTTAGTTTCTTTCTAAAGTCTTCAGGTTTGAGAGGATCTCCTTGATCGTTAGTTAGCTTTTGCTGGTCAATTACCTGTTGAATTACAGGCTCAGATTCTAGAACCTGTATCTGAGTACTCAAAGGAGTTTGATCGTTTAAAATAGTATTTAGGGTTCCCGCATCTTCCCCAATCTCGCCGATCGTTCCCGCACTTTTTTGTTTAAAGAGTAGTTTTCCTTCCGCCTGATATGATTTCTCCTGTAATAAACTTAGACCACCAGTCAAACCCAATGTCAAGAGAAATATTGCTAATGCTGGTTTCCATCGCCTTTTTACCTTAACGAGATATTCATTCAAATTAACGTCTAAAGAATCTCTTGAAGAACCTCCAGATACAGAGGAATTGTTCATGTTTTGTGCGTTAGAGTTATTACTCAACATATTCTATTCAGTTAGGAATTTAAATTTTGTGGTGATACGCTGATTTTTCTTGACTATTTTGGTAACTATGTCAGTGTTTATACTACAAATACTTTCACTTAAGATATATCATTTACTACAGAATTAACTGTTTCCATCACTATAATTTTGGGAATATATAAGTTTATTCAATCAATCTATATTGGCTCTCGGTAATTATTTGATTTCATCTGACGCTTATCTTCTAGTGTTTCACGGTAGTCGAGACTATCGAACCCAAGCTGCTGCTAATAATCTTCGGCAATTATTGGCTGATAAATATCATTCCATGAATATACTAACTCAGCAGAATTACTTAGCAAAGAATTTGATTGCTTTTGAAGATAAAACAGCTTTATCTGCAAAACTATCTAGGACTCCTTTAATTGAAGTAGCTGCGTTGGAATTAGCTGACTTACCCTTAAGTAAAAGCCTGATTAACTTTGCTCAAAAAGTAAGCCTTGAAGGAATTAAACAGATTAAGGTAGTACCTTTATTCCTCTCTCCAGGAGTTCATGTCACCGAAGACATTCCTACTGAAATCGCTTTGGCTGCCAAACAAACCGATCATCTAGTTCAAATTAAATTATCTCCTTATTTAGGTAAATATTCGGGAATAGTTCCGCTTTTATCCCGTAGATTTGCTGAACTCCCTGGAAAAACACTCATTTTAATCGCTCATGGCAGCAGATTAGCGGCAGGAGCAAAATATTATCAAAGTCTGGCAAGTCAGTTAGGAGCAGATCTGGCTTATTGGTCAGCAACCCCTAAGTTTACCCAGCAAATTACAGCTCATATAATCGCTGGCACTAAAAAAATTGCGATTTTGCCCTATTTTCTTTTTCCTGGCAAAATTACTGAGGCGATCGCCAGGGAAATAGCCCAACTACAAACCGAATATCCCCAGGTTGAACTATCCCTCGGACAACCTTTGGGCGCGACTGAAGCTATAGCGGAACTAATTGCGCAAGAAGCTTAAACTAGGTGCTTAGACTAGGAGCCAGATAATGAATCAGACAAAATATGTTGGCAAAGTTTATTTAGTTGGTGCAGGACCTGGAGATCCTGGCTTGTTGACGGTGAAAGGTAAAACCCTATTAGAACATGCTGATGTAGTAATTTATGACGCTTTAGTTAGTCCTGAAATACTGGCAATTATTAATCCTAATGCGGAAAAGATTAATGCGGGCAAGCGTAAAGATCGCCATTCTTTGCCCCAGTCGGAGACGACGGAGTTAATGCGGCTTAAAGCCGAGACTGACGCTGTAGTGGTGCGTCTTAAAGGAGGAGATCCCTTTGTTTTTGGTAGAGGCGGCGAAGAAATGGCAGATTTAATTCAAGCAGGAGTTGAAGTTGAAGTTGTCCCAGGTATCACTTCAGGCATTGCGGCTCCCGCCTATGCGGGGATTCCTGTGACCCATCGTCACTATAATTCTTCGGTTACTTTTGTTACGGGACATGAGGCTACGGAAAAATATCGTCCAGAGGTTAACTGGCAGGCGATCGCCAAAGGTTCAGAAACCATCGTAATTTATATGGGGGTGCATAACTTACCGCAAATTATTCCTCAGTTACTCTTAGGTGGCATGATTCCCCAAACGCCGATCGCCTTAATTCGCTGGGGAACAAGACCCGAACAGACTCAGCTTATTGGCACCTTGGCGACGATTGTCCAACAGATTACGGAGACAAACTTTCAAGCTCCTGCGATCGCCGTAATCGGTAAAGTAGTCGATCTGCGCTCCTTACTCCTACCTCAACAGTAACTTTGCTCTTTAGGCGCTCCTAAAAAACTTTTCTCTACAAATAGTGTCAATAAAATGAGATGATATCTATACAATTTGGATGACACAGCTGTCATAAGTATTATTGCTTATGTCAATATACCTGAAATCCTAACTATAATACATAAATACTGAATTCTAAGCATTTATTAATCATTTAGTTTTCAATAATAAGATTTAGACAGACCATACTCATGGGCTTTGCAGAACTATCAATTGCCGACATTGCAGCAGAATATGACCTCGAAGAACAAACTATCTTCGAGCTTTGCGATCGCTTTCAAATTAACTATAAAAACGAACGCACCTGTCTCGCATTAGAAGATGCTAAGGCAGTAATCATGGAAATTCTAGCTGCTAAAACCAAGTCAGAAACAAATTAGGGAATAATGATTCAGATTCCCGATATATTCTGAGCGATAAGATTGTTTACTGTTTTTATTAACTATTGAGTATTCTGTCAAAATAGATACCTGAAGATTATGTATAGGGAGTGCATCACAAATAGCATCCCGATTAAATTCAAACTTTGAGGAGAACAATGTTAAAGCGATTTTTATTTGCTGCTATAGCTGCCTTATTTTTGGCAATTCAATTTAATATCGGAAGTGTAAATGCGGTTGAAATGAACGAAAGTACTCGTACCGTAGCCTTAAACGATCAGGGGGAAGAGGTTGTTTTAAGCCTGAAACAGGTAAAACAAGGTCAAAAAGTATTTGTTGACACCTGCTCTTATTGTCATAAGAATGGCGTAACCAAGCCTAACCCTAACGTTAACTTGGGTTTAACTGCTTTGGCTGGAGCTTTTCCTCCTAGAGATAATGTTGAAGGAATTGTTGACTATCTTAAAAATCCCACGACTTACGATGGCGAGAAAGACATTTACGAATTTCACCCTAATACTACCCGTTCCGATCTTTATCCTTTAATGCGTAATTTGACTGATGACGATCTAAAAGCAGTAGCGGGTCATATTTTGATTCAACCTGAAATCCGTGGCATCCTTTGGGGTGGTGGCAAGGTATATAACTAGATTCGAGCCTGCATTTATCGTGTTGATTGTTATCAGATGACACTATAATTTATTGGTTTAATTCACTAGAGAGAGACTCAATAATTTTACTTGTTGAGCCTCTTTTTTATGCCCAATTACTGGGATAAATCTTGAGGTATTTATTCATGCAATAAAAAGTAAAAGTTTGGAGAATTTTAGGTCATAAGAAATAGATCGATATAAACTGAAAATAAAATACAAATAAATTCAAATCATATCTGGTTTTAGGTGGTTATCATACCTGTTATCAATGCTTTGAAATGCGGGATAGGCAAGGATTTTTCTTAAAAAGAACCAAAAGTTTAGGTAAATATAATCAGGATATAAACTTCTCTTTACCTAAGTCAGATAATCTTAAATGTTGAGAAAACTCAATTAAAAAAAATCTCTAGATTAAATGACATCTAAAATTACCAAAAAGATTTGTTTCAGTGTAACTTCTGCACTGTCTTTAGGATTACTTGCTCAAAGTATAAATCTGACTAATAATGCTCAAACTTCATTGGTAGCTAACGCCCAAGATGCAGAGTTGAAAGCTAGCTTGTCTGGGGCAGGGGCATCTTTTCCCGCTCCTTTGTATCAGCGTTGGTTTTCCGAATATAACAAAGCCAATCCTGGAGTTCAAGTCAGCTATCAGTCTGTCGGCAGTGGTGCTGGTGTCGAACAGTATCTTCAAGGTACGGTAGATTTTGGTGCTTCCGATAAACCTCTTTCTGACGAAGAGCGTGCCACTTTTGAATCAACTTATGGTGCAGCGCCTATACAAGTTCCTATGACTGCTGGTAGCGTTGTATTTGCCTACAATCTTCCTGGTGTGGATAATTTGCAGTTACCCCGTGAAGATTACTGTGGCATTGTTAATGGCGAGATAACTAACTGGAACGATCCAGCGATCGCTGAAGCTAATCCTGCTGCCGAGCTACCCGATCTGCCTATTTCCTGGATTCACCGTTCTGATGGTAGCGGTACCACTTTCTTATTTACTAGCCATATTGCAGCAGCTTGTCCTAACTGGCAGGGTGGCGCAGACAAAACTGTAGAGTGGCCTACTGGAATTGGTGCTAAAGGAAATGAGGGTATTGCGGCTCAAGTGGCACAAACAGAAGGCGGTATTGGTTATGTTGAATATGCCTATGCTAAGGAAAATGGTATTTCCGCAGCCGCGATCGAGAACAAAGTCTGGCAAGATCATTACCCCTTCCCCTGAAGCAGCATCCTTGGTATTTGAGGGAGAAACTATTCCTGAAGACTTTGCTTTGACTGTACCCGATCCTGCTAACCCCGAAGCCTACCCCATTGCTGGCATGACTTGGTTGTTGCTTTATCCAGAATACGACGATGCTTCTAAAGCGCAAGCTTTACAGAGTGTAGTCGATTGGGCTTTAACCAGTGGCGATGAGTATGCAACAGAGTTGGGCTATATTCCACTACCTCAAGAAGTAGAAGACCGAGTAGTGCAAACAGTTCAAGAAGCAGTTGTTGCTAATAAATAATCTGGTTGCTTCATAATTTTACTGAGTTGATCTAGAAAATATATGCCCCAGCAAGTCTCGTTATCTGAAATTATTTGGATAGCGGGACTTTTAGCTTAATTATCGATCTTGAGTATTTTGAGGGGGATTATTAATCGCAAATTCTGGCACTAAACCTGGAGTAATACCAGACTCAATCAAGCCTCCTGCATTATGAACAGGAGCCTCTCCAGGGGCAAAATCATTGCTAGATTGTTCTTGAGGATCTCCTGAAGGAAGCCAACTGAGAAAAGGTAATGGAAGCAAGGTAGAAAGATTGGTAATCACCACTAGCAACCAGAGTCGATCAAAATTACTTTCAGTTACTTCCAGCCAGGAAGTTAGAAGCGCACCCAGTTCATGGGAAAGTAATCCAGATAAATTCCAGATCGACATCAAGAGAGCGAATAGTGTTGCTTCTACTCCTTTAGGACAAAGACGGGCGGATAATACCAGTACAGGCATCCAGGTAATCTGTCCTACCACAGTTAAGATCAAGCTGTCTCCCAGGCTAAACCAATGATCGTCAATTCCCAAAGCCCGATTAGTATGAGTAACTAAAAGCAAGGTTGTCATGCCTAAAGCTGCGGCGATTAGCGTACTCCAGCCCAAAATCTTACGAAAGGGAACGGTTTTTAGATATCGTTGAAACAGAAAAATTCCTACCAGTGAAGCGAAGCTAGTAACTAAACGTACTCGTCCTAAAAATTCTGGCTCAAATCCCAATTCATTGGTGCTAAAGAAAAAGAACGCCGAATCAGCAGTCGGAGTCGCTTGCCAAGCAAATAAAAAGGCGATCGGCAACCACACCTGTTTTTGCTTTACTGCACCCCATAATTGCTTTATTTGACTTTTTACGGGTGAAATTTCGGCTCCACCATCTTTTCCGCCGTTCTGACTAACTTTTTCTTCGGTAATTAACCAAGCTACTGCTGAGACAATCAGGGGAAACGTGGCGGTGATTTCAAATACTTGATTGCTGGAGAGATGTTGCAGGAGTAGACCACTAAAGTAAGCTGTTAGTAAGCCGCCTAAAGCCGAAGTACCCCAAGACAAAGACTGTAGGGAACCAGATTGGGATAATGATTCTGACCTGGCTCTTTCAACGATTAGAGAATCGACAATTACGTCACTAATTGCTACTGATAAAGAAGTCAGTAGAATAGCCAGAGTAGCGCCAAAGGCATCATCAACCAAAGTAGCCAATGCTAACCATGAGGCAGATCCGAGTAATCCCGACAAGATTAAATATGGACGGCGACGATAGCCAAAAATTGGTAGACCGTCAGACATGAAGCCAAATAATGGTTTAATAACCCAAGGTAATGCCGTAATTCCAGTTAACGCTGCAACTTCAGCAGGAGTTAAACCTAAGTCATCTTTGAGAAAAAAGCTGACAGCTAGCCGTGCTAGTCCTAGTATTCCCTGGACAAAATAAACCGTGAGAATGCCCAATAACTCTGCTGACGGCTCATTACCAAATAAGATTTTGTCTTGTATCTGTTTTTTAAAGCCTTTAAACTCAAAGGAGTTATCAGTCATGTATATTTTTAAAGTTTTATGTCTATTAATTAATAATAAGCAATCTTAACCTTAAAAATCGTCTGCTTTTAGAATGAGTTTCCTAATCTATGCAAATTAGCCAAAAATATCTCGCAAGTCTGATTTTGCTCGTAATCGCGATCGCCTTGTGTTCAAGCAACTTTATCTATACTCCTGTTGCTTTAGCTCAACAGCTCGATTCTACAGGGTCGAGTTTCCTAACTGTAGCTCAAGCTCAAGATAGTTATCCTAGCTATTATCGAGCCAAGGCAATTCACAATCCCGACGGCATTGGCAAATACTATATGGGTCGAGAGATTGCTCGGGTAATGGGACACCAGGCGATGATGTGGCTAGAAAGAGAAAGCAGAGTTACCGAAGAAAAACCAGACTTGACAGTACAAGAATTTGAACCTAGAACCCGATGATGTAGTCGCGGATATTGGTGCAGGGACGGGTTATTTCAGCTCTCGTATCGCACAACAAGTTACAGAAGGCAAGGTCTATGGGGTAGATATTCAGCCTGAGATGCTTGATGCCATTACTCACCTCAAAGAAGATAAACATATTAATAATGTCGAGACTGTTTTAGGGTCAGAAGATAATCCTAATTTACCAAGGGAAAGCATCGATTTAGCCTTTATGGTTGATGCTTATCATGAATTTGCCTATCCCAGAGAAATGATGGAAGGTATAGTTAAAGCCTTAAAGCCAGGCGGGAAAGTAGTTTTACTGGAATACCGCAAAGAAAATCCCATGATTGCGATCAAGCCGCTACATAAAATGACCCAAAAGCAGGTCAAAAAAGAATTAAAGGCAGTGGGTTTAAAATGGCAAGAAACCAAACAGTTTTTACCCGAACAGCATTTTTTAGTGTTTAGCAAACCCACCTAACTTTACTTAACAATCTCTGCCAGCGCCGGTTTGAGTTCGGGATATTTATAGTTAAATCCGCTCTGCTGAGTCTGCTTAGGTAATACCTGCTGTCCTCCCAAAACCACGATCGCCCCATCCCCTAGCAATATTTCCAAAACAAAATCAGGGACGGGTAGCCAGGAAGGACGATTCATTACTTCCCCTAATGTTTGACATAGCTGACCCATCCGCACAGGATTTGGCGCGGTCGCATTATAGACACCCGACATGCTTCGATCCTCAACCGCTTTACAGATTAAATTGACCAAGTCATCGAGGTGAATCCAAGAAAACCACTGTTTTCCGCTACCAATGGGTCCCCCAGCAAACATTTTAAATGGTCCAATCATCTTACCCAAAGCACCGCCATTAGCCAAGACAATTCCCACACGCAAAATCACCAAACGTACTCCGTATTCAGTTACCTTCTCCGCCTCAGCTTCCCAGTTTTGACATACCTGCGCCAGAAAATCATTACCCGAACTGCTAGTTTCATCAAATGCCATACTTTCACTCGTGCCATAGTAGCCGATCGCCGAACCGCTGACTAATACTTGGGGCTTTTCCTCTGCCATGGCGATCGCCTCAACTAATCTTCTGGTTCCTACCTGGCGACTTTCCATAATTGCCTGTTTTTGGGCAGGACTCCACCGTTCAGCGATCGGTTCCCCCGCGAGATTGACTACTGCATCACAACCAGAAATGCTTTGTTGCCATTCTCCCGACTCTTGAGGAGTATATTGGACAATTTCCAGGTTGGGAAAAACCTCAGGGGGAAATACTTTCTGTGCCTTGCTAGAGTTACGAGTAAAAACTAATATCTGATGACTTTGGTTTAGTTGGGCTACCAATCGACTGCCGACTAATCCCGTTGCCCCTGTAATTGCGATTTTCATAAATTATTTTATTTATAACTTGATGACTAAATATTCTTGATGCAGCTAGCCAATCCAAAGTTTTACTATACCTTTATCTGTAGGGACGGTTAAAGGAATTGCCTTAGCGCGATCGCGCATAAAATCCGATTGTTAATGACTCTTGACTTAGCAACCAGTTAATTATGAGCAAATTAATTAGCATGACTATAGTTACTGGCAGTTCTATCTTTTGCCAAACTCCATGTTGTTAGCTTTAGCATAGCGATCCATAAAGCGAGTAAATCTATCCCAGTGGTTATCTGATTCAATTTCAAAAGTACAGTTAACCTGTTTGAGTTCATTACCCTCGTCCCCAGCAAAAATTATTTTTAGCGAGTTTGGTCTAACCAAAATTTCTCCCTCAGAATCAATCAGCGCCAAATTTTGAGCCGAGCCTTTAGTAAAACTATTAAACCTTTCTAAGGCATTCAAAGATTCAAAAGTCATTAAGACATTGCGTATGCCAGTCTTTTTATTACGTCTTAGACTTACGCCACTCAAATCCTCAGAGACACCTGGGAAAAACTCGATCGCAGGAATTATTTTAGACATAAAAATGTTGTCTAGATTTATTTTTCATTCCCATACATCAATTTTTAACTACTTGACTAACTAACTTACTGTCCAAATCTTGCTCTAGCCTGCTCGACAATTTCGGCAGTTACTTCTTCCAATCCTGCTGCTCGGGCGATCGCCTCAATTTTTTGGCGTGCTTGAGGACGAGCAAAGAAGGGGATCATTTTTAGCTTTACTTGGGCTTGAAGTGTCCAAGATAAATCGTCAGTCAAGTTGAAGTTACTCATGGCTAACTCCTTAGATTGTATGAGGTTACATTTATTGTAGGCTGGGGTCGTGAGGCGAGATAGTCCAGCTTAGACAAAGTTAATTATTTTCGGCTTGAGGGTTTATCTTAAGAGCTTTTAGCTATCAGCTAATTGGGTTTAACAGTGTGGAGTTATTCAAAAATAAATTTATCAGTGCCTATAATTTATTTTCTCAAGGCGATCGCACAATCATCGTTAGTTGTTTTACTAGCTATACAAATATCGCTGTTTTAGTAGAAAGTTAGAGGAAGCGCAGTTAGCAGTTGATTCATTTTTGCCCAGGATATAGTAATGTTGATCGGCTGGACTAGATTAATAAACTTAGGTTAATTGGCGATCGCCCGTCAACTCGCTAACTTTAGTAATTAAATCATCAATGTCGAAAGGCTTGTAGAGAATGCCATCCGCTTTACTATCCTGTAATTGTTCATTATTAATTAAGACGATCTATTGCCGACACTAAGAGTGTCGGCAAACATTGGTTGTTTTGCGTCTGTTTAATGTGGCGAGTAATCTGAAGACCATTTGACTCTGGCATCATAATATCCATCAATACTAGACTCGGTCGAGTTTGGGCAATATAGTTCAGAGCATCTTGCCCACTATCTGCCGTGGCAACTTGATAACCTGCTGATTCTAAAACTAACTTAAATAATAATTGAAGATCATTATTGTCCTCAACCACCAAAATAGGGCTTGACATATGTACTAAGCATATTGATTAAACTGCGCTGCATCCAGCGTACCTAGTATTGTGCCAGCAGCCATCAGGATAAAGATGTATATCTTAAGACTTATGATGTAATGCTTTGTCATTCAACTTTCCTTAAGCTGAATTTTTTCTGGTGGCTGACGCAAAATCAAAGTATAAATATCAGTCGGCATATCAATATCGGCTGCTTCTAAAGCTTCTTTAACTGCCTGTGCTACTTGGGAAGTAGTTGCCAGGAAACCCGTTCTGCGGGAATCGACCCAAAAGCGAATTTCTAAATTAACCGTACTAGCAGCAAGTTCTTTAACTAATACATCTGGTGCTGGATTAGTTTCTACTTCAACAGCATTTTCTAACACTTTGGTAATTACAGCGATCGCCTCGCTAATATTTTCTGCATAGTCGATGCCTACTATTACCGAACTGCGACGACGGGGGGCAGCAGTATTATTGATTATGCTGGCTTGAAACACTTCTTGGTTAGGGATATATACTACTCTTCCGTCATAGGTTTTCATCGTTGTCGCTCGGAGTTGAATTTGAGTAATTGTCCCTTCGTATTCACCAATTATTATTTGATCGTTGAGCCGAAAAGGACGAGCCGCTAATAAAATTACTCCAGAAATGTAGTTACTTAGTACGTCTTTGAGGCTAAAACCAATTGCCACACTAGTCAGTCCTAATGCACCTAATAATGCGCCAAAGTCTAGCCCCATTACCCCCAAGGCAATTACAAAGCCAACTATCCAAACTCCACCATAGCTGAGGCGACCGATCAACAATTCAGTATTGGAATCTCCTTCAGTTTGCTTTGCCCAAGAATAAGCTATGTACCGCACGACTTTTGCCATGCCCCAGGTTAAACCAATTACCATAATTGCCCCGACTAAAGAAGGCAGATTGTCGATAAAATCCCTAATTAACTCTCTGGTGGTTGAATAGAGTCGTTGGCTAACATCGATCGCCAGTGGTGGTTTGTCAAAAGCTGTGTCTAGCTGCTGCTTCCACCTTTTTGCGAGTTCTTCAGTACTTAGTCCAAAATCTTCGGCATCTTGTTGAGTAACGGTCATCAAAATGCGATTATTAACTCTTAGGGTGGCAATTTTACGCGGATTATCGGGATAAATTGCTACTTTGCCTGGATTTTCCTGTTGTGCCGTTAGGCTAGCTAGGCGACGATTAATAATTTTAGCCCTGGCACTAGCATCAATCTGAGGCAGACTGCCGATTTGAAATATAGGGCGATTTCTCACTAAGATATCGGCAAAATACAGCCCGTCGCTAGGAACGATAACTCCTGGTTCTGTTGGAGTAGGGGGAATGTCCTGAGATAAAGCCAGAGGTGCAATACTCAAGGAAAAAGCAATTACACCAAGACTCAGACTACGGTACGCAACCATAGTCAAAGATATATAGCGCGATCGCCTGTGACGAGTATGATTCAATCTTGGGAAAAATGGAAAATGCAGGTGAGACATTAAGCCCTAAGTTCTCAAATTTAGACTAAAACATACTAGCTAATAAAAATCTCTTGAAAGATCTCTCTTTCTCAGCAGAAGTTTACAGAAAAATGTTTCTACTTTCTCTCTATCTAGAGATATAAGTCAGCTAATTGAGTTACTCAGAATAATAATCTAACCCACAAATTTCTTTAGGTATTAGACAGATTAATCAACTAAGTTTTCTAACCCTTTTAGCTGGAACAACCGCAAGATTATATGAACACCAAAGAGATAAATACCGCTCAAAAAAGGAATAAGTAATGATGGAGAAATGTGCATAAGAATTAGGTAATTCGACTACTTTCAGCTAAGTTATTTAGTTGTAGAAAAACCAAATAACTTAAAAAATCAACTGATTGCAATAACTAGAAACACTTTCAGAGACCGCTAAATCGCTATGCTATATAAGGCAAACTCTGAATGTTCGCCAATGCTGTCTAACAATTGTACTTGAAGGATAATTTTGGAAATATATAACAGAAACGAACTGGTAAGCTTGACTACTTTCGTTTCACAAATCGCAAATAAATCCGACAGCAAATTTCTCTTACAGCGTTACTAAAGCTTAATGTTCTATCAGTTATTGTTATGTTATACGACAAAGATTTATTTGACAAGCATTAAATGTATCAAACTTCTGGTACAAATCGTCGTCAAATACTCGATCTAAAAGGTTGGTGAATTATTCAAGCTAGAGATCTATCTAATCGATCGTGTTCTAATCTTCATAACCAAGACATAACTTAGCAATATTTCAAGCCGCTGCTTTCTTTCTGAACGTCATCCATGCCACTGTCACCAGCATCGTAATTAAAGGTATTAATACAGCTATCGATGTTATGACATCATTAGAATCTTCTGAGAGCGCTTCAATCTGCACCTTGCCCAGGTGAACTTGATCGATGTAATTACCAACCCCTGCAACTTGAGTGCCGTACGCCTCATATCCAGAACCTTCAAAGTCAGTGATTAACTCGGAACCAGACCCTTGAAAATAGACAGGTACAGGGCGAGTAGTATGAGTTCCCCAACCATTTTTAACCATTTCATTACTACCCCAGAAGTGACCAGAAGTTGAAGTATTTGTGCCGACGGTCATTTCTACCCCACCTTCCCCCGTTAACAGAGCGTTTGCCAATATTTCAGGAAAATTATTCGTCAGAGTAAGGTAGTGATCGTGGTCAGCAGTAACGATCAAGAGGTTCTCTGCGTAACCACCGTTATTATCGATCCATTCCTGAACTACGGCGACTGACTCATCAAAATCTTTGAGAGTACCCAGCAGATAGTCTAGGTCATTTCCATGGGCAGACCAATCAATATCGCCCCCTTCAACCATTAGCCAGAAGCCATCAGGATCGTCTTCGAGTATATCTAGAGAGGCTTGAGTAAATTCTTTAAGAGTTGGATTTTCCTCGATTTCTTGAGCAATAAAATCAGCGACAGACTCGCCAGCCTGAAGGCTAGGTGGGGTAACATTTATGGAACCAGTTTCAGGATTAAGCGAAATACCATGTCCTGTTCGACTGTAATCATTATTAGCCGTTCTCCAGGGTAAATTTCCTCCTTGACCCCGCGCACCATAAATCCCCAAAAGGCGATCGCCTGCTTCTGGATCGATTTTCGCTGCGGTATCTGCTAAGATTTGACTGGCATTTGTACCCCGTTCAATAAAAGTGTAGTCGTATTCACCACTGCGGAGTTTTGCCACTTGTGCCTTGGTCACATAGGTTTCGTTAGGTTTTGACTCCGTACCACCATCAGTCAGATAATGACCACCACCTAAGATGACAGTAGGTTTGGTCTGGTTGACAATTTGATTAAAAATATTGTCGTTTGGTTCAATTTGGTGACCGAACTCATCGACCTCATTGCTGCTGTTGCCATCACCATTACCGACTTCTCGATCGAAACTTTGTTCGTTGTATTTATCGCGCTGGTTGACGTGGGCGATCGCCGAAGCTGGAGTAGCATGGTTAAAGGGGACGGAACTAACCACACCGATAGACTTATTCTGTTTTAGAGCAACTTCGCCAGCGGTTTTAACTGCTTCCTCGTAGATATCGACAGAAACTGCCCCAGTATAGGTTTTGACTCCAGTATATAGACCCGTTGCCGTCCCAGCGGAGTCTGGATAGAGGTTTTTAATATAGTCTCGATTAAAATTTTCTCGAGGTGTTGTCTCTATTGCGATAATAATTGTCATCCCAAGGAGTTTTGCCACCACTTTCGAGATTGAAAATCGGTACATTGCCACCGACAATCTCCCCATTGCGATCTAGAATAGGAGCCTCATTAAAGGAATTATCTAAAGCTTTAACCCCAGAAGTTGGAGCAAGATTTTTTAGATTTGCCTCAAAACCTTTGACTACTGCGGCATTGGGATTGAATTTAAACCCTTTTCTCAAAGCAGCTTGACCAGTGTTGTGATTAAAAACGTCGGCTTTTACGTTTGGGTTGGTCTGTAGGGCTGAATTATTCTTATCTCCAGCAATGTAAGTATTCCCCGTAGTCGCGATCGCATAACCTTCTAGATTTTGATAGCTGGTACCAGATCCTTTATCTTTAGTGTAGTAATCATCTAGGCTACGACCATCAAAGCGACTGGCAATTTCTTCGTTAGTAATATGGGGATTTTCTTCCCGTATCTCGGCAATTTCTTGTTCAATTTCGGCTTGAATGGCACTAGCGCGGGTCATTTCCCATCCCATCCCGTCGCCAATCATCAGAATAACGTTTTTAGCCATGTGATTTTTTGGTTATCTGACAAAACTGCATCTTAACTTAAATTGTAGAGGTAGGCTGATGCTCCAGTCTGATGAAATGAGTCTCTGCTTTGACCAATGCGATCGAGGTACTGAATTATTGCCAATTCTTCAGCAGGATTTGCCCGAAGAATAAACCAAACTCGATGACCCTTCAAGGGCTGTAACTCTTTACCTAAATTTCGCTGCAAATCTTGTTTACTGTCGTCAGTCGCAAAGTTAACTGTTCCCAGAGTATAGTCTAAATTGCCATAATTTTTTAGTTTCATGTAGTAAAGAAAGGCTTGATTGCTTTCCGCATAGACGTACACCTTGTCCCCTGGGACATTTCCCTCGGCAACATATTCTAAAACTGGTCTAACTTCCTGTTTTAATTCAGGTTTGACAATCAAGTTACTGGCTCGATAAATTGGAGGGAAAGTTAAAGCACCAAGGCAGATAATGCCGATTATTCCGACTAAACTAGCTAATTTTGAGCTTTTGCCCTGATTTAGCCGACTTATTTGAGACAGCATGAAGACAATTCCTTCCGCTACGATTATCATGCCAAAGGGTGCTAAAAAGAGAGTCAGACGATCTTGGAAAGGATATTGATGGAGATAGGCGGCGATTAGATTAACCACAAAAGGAGCAATTAGGGCAAAAAATATCGTCCGATCGCTTCGATACCAGGCAACACAGCCGACGATAAAAGCCAAAATACCAATTCCATCAGTTATGCCCAAAAATCCCATGGGATGATAGAAAAACTTAGCCAAAGCATCGAATAACCATAAAACATCAGCAAATGACTCTGGATATCGCGATTCCCAGGAAGAACTCAAATAATCATTGCTCAAAGCATTGGTAATATTGATCGAGTAAAACAAACCAAAATTAATCAGCCAGATCAGATAAACTCCCAGACGATTAATCAGAATTTTGCCCCAGGATTTTCGCGAAGCCGTTAACAAATTCCATCCTTCCATACCTGCCATAACTAAAACGGAGGGATAAGAAAGCCAGATTGCTAAACTGCCCAAACAGGCAAAACTCAGTATCTCTCTGACTTTAAAAATCCGATGTTGGGCTTGCGTCAGGAACCAAAACAAAATTAAGGCGATCGCCACATCGCTAGAGTAAGGTTTTAACTCAGTGGAGAAGTAAAGAGTATATTTAGTACAGGCAAACAAAGCGATCGCGATGGGTGCTGCGATCGCCGAACTATATCGGCGCACCAGACGGTAAAATACCCCCAAAGATATAATGCTGGCAATAAACGGTATTAACCTGAGAGCATATTCGCTGTTACCCCACAATTGCGTTGCTAGCTTAGACAGCCAGAGAAAACCCAGGGGTGCCGACTGATTATGATCTAGCACTTGAGATAGTTCTCCGTAAGAGCGATCGAGAATATTCGCAGCTAAACTAAGTTCGTCTCCCCAAAGGGTTCTATTGCTAAGATATTGAACGGTACGAACTAAAATGCCCATTAAAATGAACATTAAAGCTAGATAATTAGAAAATTTAGTCCATTTTGCTTGATTTAAATTATTTTCGTCTGACACAGCTAAACATTAAAGTAGTTTCACCAGCTAATTAAATTCTTGCAGAAATCTTTGGTTTAAAGCTTGTATTGGTCTGGCGTTGTTACTCATAATTTCCCTAAAGCTAGTAAGTTGAGATTTAGAGATGGACACAGGTTGTTTAAAAACGAGCCAGGTAACAATTTCCGAACAGGGAGGAGTAGTCAGAGAGCCTTGATAACGATAGTATTGCCGACTATTTTCTGGTAATAGCTGCAAAGCATTAATAGTCAAATCTGATACTTTTGCTCGATGATCGGCTAGAGATATTTTCTGCCATATAGAGTCTAAAGCCAGATTCAATTCACCTTGAGACATTAACACTGCTAGGACGACTAAATCTCCTGTCGCCTCGTTTTTGTGGACAAAATGCACTTCCATCTCCGCCGCTTTCCCTAAGATTAAATGCTCGCTAGGTTGATGAAAGTGGAACTGTAACAATTCGTACACCCGATCGTCTAGCGTCAAACTACTGCCTGGTTGATAAGTAACTTTGATGGTACGACCATCATTGACAATGGTTAGAGGAGTAGGTTGATAATTAAGCTGTAAGCTGCCAGCATTTGCAGTAACAACTGACTCGATATTGATCGGTGATTGAGCTTTCCCTGAACGGCAAAGCTGAAACTCTGGAGCGAGTTCTCCCCAAAAATCTGTTCCTGTTTCTCCCTGATAACTCCATGTGCCAGCCTGTAATTTATCTGTATAGATAAAGTTTAAAGCAACCGTCTCTAGCATCAAAAGCTTTAATAAATTTCTCCGCTGCATACATATAGATGAGGAGTAGAGCCTAGCAGATAACAAGCCACAATAGATTAAAGATTAATTTGCTTCTTGGGAGTTAAGTAATTCCGACTAACTTTTCGCTCAATTCCCAGAGACGTTTACCTTTATTATCGTCCATTGCTTCGTCAGAGATTTCCTGTTGGAAGGCTGTGCGGTCTTGGTCTTGGCGGTTGCCCCAACTATAGTAAACTCCCGACTCATTAAACTTAGGATCGGCAACTACTTTCGCGACTCGTTCTCCTGCCAATTCTTCCGTAACATAACCCCCTGTGACATTTTTCTGAAACCAGGGAAAAATGGTTCTAAATAGGGAATAATGGTTGCGAAACAAACCTGTTTCTGCCACACATCCAGGATAAAGGGCATTAAAGATAATTCCTGTAGATTCATGATAGCGATCGTGAAGCTCGCGCATGGTCAGCATATTGCAGAGTTTACTATCTTTGTAAGCTTTCCCTGGCTTAAATTTCTTGCCGTCAATCATCGCCACAGGTGCTTTAAACCCAGCTTCCATCCCTTGCAGATTGCCTAAATCTGGCGGTGCTGGAATAGGAATTTTTCCACCTATCTCTTTGGGGTTGGCGGTAACGGTGCCAAGAATTACTAACCTTTTTTCTGGTGCAGGGGAGTTCTTAAGATCTTCTAACATCAGGTTACACAGAAGAAAATGACCGAGATGGTTAGTGGCAACGCTCAACTCATAACCCTCCTGACTACGCTGCGGCTCTTTTTCTAGGGGTAGATATACCGCCGCATTACAGACTAAAGCATCTAAGGATTTGCCCGTAGCCCGAAAATCCTGGACAAATTGACGTACGCTGTCTAAAGATGCCAGATCCAGGTGTATGACACTATATTTATCCTGGGGTATACCAACCTGCTCGGCAACTTCCTCCGTTTTAGGCAAATTGCGACAGGCCATAACTACATGCCAACCGCGATCGGCTAAAGCTTTGGCGGCATATAAGCCGACCCCAGAAGATGCTCCAGTAACTACAACAGTTGATTCTTGTACCATTCTCTTAAAAGTCTTTTTAGTATTTATACCTGTTTCTAAAATCTCACAATATACAACTCTTAGTTATCGGTCAGTTATAAAGTGTCATAATTTTCGGGTGTGTCTTGGCTGCGTTGGATATGGTCGAGAATTAGACCCTCAATTGAGAGTCGTGGGCTTTTTACTTTCTCATCCTGCATAATTCATCCCGACAAAGTGCCTCCAACTACTGGGGAGTTTTTTGTAGTTTCAAGCTTTCTTCTGGGATAATTGCACCTTCAACGGGGCATACCTGTAAACAGATGCCACAGTCGATACAGGTCGCAAAATCAATCCAATACCAGTCTGTGCCTTTGACGTTTTTTCCAGGACCATCGTGAATACAGGCAACAGGACAAGCATCAACGCAATCAGCCACTCCTTCGCAAATATCAGTAACAATAGAATGAGGCAAAAGATTCTCCTTTAAATTTCACTACGGCTTTTGGTCTGTGCTTGAGATTCTAGCAGAATTAGACCAGCTTAAAACCCCTGTCTGACCATCAAAATGAACTGGCTGTCCTACGGGTAGTGCCGCGTTGACTCCGTCATGACCGAAAGGCAGATCGTAGATTAGGGGAATTTCTAAATCTTCAAGGCGATCGCGCAATACTTCAGCGATCGTCCAACTACTCGTTTCAGGATAGGGTTCACAACGACTAAAACGCCCCAAGGCAATACCTTTAATCTGTTGAAATACTCCCAGACCGCGCCACTGAGTCAACATGCGATCGATACGATAGGGATATTCGGTAACGTCTTCTAAAGCTAATATCGCCCCCTTAAAGCTGGGCTGCATCGGGGTTTTTAATAGATGAGTCGCGACGGTCAAATTCCCTGGGAGTAATATTCCCGTAGCCTGTCCACCAATTCCTGAGCTGACCCTGCAATGGTTCTAACTGTCCTGTTTCTAGGTAATTAAACATTCTGGCGATCGCCCATTCTGGTTCAGAAGCTAAAGTAGTTAAGACCGAGGCATGAAGACCAGATATACCCCCAGTAGCCAAACTCCACAAAAGACTCGTAACGTCAGAAAATCCAATTAACCATTTAGGATTGGTATTGTCCCAAGTCCAATCTTCTAATAACCTCGCGCCACCATAGCCGCCCCTAATAGCGACAATTGCTTTACATTCTGGATTATGCCAGGCTGCTGCCAAATCTAAGCGACGTTGGCGATCGCTTCCAGCTAAATAACCACAACAGGAGCGATAATTCTCCCCCAGCTCAACTCGATAGCCCCTCGAACGCCAAACAGCAAGTCCTTGTTCTAATGCATCGGTGGTTTTCACTGCCCCCGAAGGAGCGATCGCTATAACTAAATCTCCAGGCTGAAGCAGAGGCGGCAACTGACAAGATTTTAGGGAAGAAGCAGATTTTGCCATTAGATTTTGCCATTAAAAAAATTGCCAGTCGTTCAAAATAATTTAGATTCTAATATTAAGTATTCAATACTCGCTACTACAACGTGACACCTATTCCTTGATGACTACTTACTACTTTTTCGCTAACTGCTCGCTTTATAAAGTTACTTTATGTTAAGTTGAGCTTGATAAAGTTTTAAGCTAATCTCAGATCACAGAAAATATCATGGCGTTTGAAATTCCCGATGGCATCAAAACTTGGTCGCAGTTTGGTCATCCAATTTTAATGTGGGTCTTATTGGGTACAACTGTCTATGCACTGTATTTAGGACTTCAATACAAAAAAGTTCGTACTGCCGACAAAGAAACCCGAAAAGAGTTGGTTCAAAAGAAATTTGGCGAAAGGCATCACAAAACAGGATCTATTCTTCTGGCTTTGATGGTCTTGGGTAATATTTGCGGAATGGCAATTACCTATATCAACAACGGTAAACTCTTTGTCGGACCACACCTTCTAGCTGGCTTGAGTATGACTGGTCTTATTGCTGTCTCCGCATCTTTAGTTCCTTTGATGCAGAAGGGTAATAGTTTTGCCCGTACTACTCACGTTTCTCTAAACATCGTGTTGCTGGGCTTATTTGGTTGGCAAGCCGTTACAGGAATGCAGATTGTCCAGAAAATTGTGGATCGAATAATGTCTTAGTCAGAGGAAAGATGACATTAATTATTGGCTAATGCTGTTAAATTAATAACTGTCTGTTTACTACTAGCTGATAAAACGTGGATTCATCGATCGCCGATTTAAGACAAAACTATACCCTGGAAGGATTAGCCGAAGCTGATGTCGTTTCTAATCCAATTGAGCAGTTCCAAATCTGGTTCCAACAGGCTTTAGATGCTGATTTAATCGAACCTAACGCTATGACCGTGGCTACTGCCACTCCTGAAGGAAAACCAACTGCCAGAATTGTCCTACTCAAGGGAGTGAGCGATCGCGGTTTTGTCTTTTATACCAACTATGAAAGCCAAAAGGGACAGCAGTTAATTGCCAATCCCTATGCCGCACTCGTGTTTCTCTGGGACAAGTTGGAAAGACAGGTTCGGATTGAAGGCAAAGTCGAAAAGCTATCTACAGCAGAATCAACTGAGTATTTCCATAGTCGCCCTAAAGCGTCTCAGCTTGGTGCCTGGGCATCGAATCAAAGTCGCGTAATTCCCAGTCGTGAAGTATTGTCACAAAAGCTGGCCGAGCTACAAGATAAGTATAGCGACGAGTCAACCGTTCCCTTGCCCGAACACTGGGGCGGATTTCGGGTAATACCCAACCGCATTGAATTTTGGCAGGGT
Organism: uncultured cyanobacterium; assembly: GCA_963724445.1. Taxonomy (GTDB): domain Bacteria; phylum Cyanobacteriota; class Cyanobacteriia; order Cyanobacteriales; family Xenococcaceae; genus Waterburya. The sequence goes on from CAVRWR010000191.1 coordinate 32,955, forward strand.
CGTCCCAGCCGTCTCCACGATCGCCTAGTGTATAATCTGCAAGAAGATGGTAATTGGTCGATTGAGCGATTATCACCTTAGACTAAGTAATCAGTAATAGATTTGAGTGAATAACTTAATCTCTCTAGATACGGTTGATTTATTTTTATGTCTGGGATTGATTGGCATTGCGATCTCTCTTTCTCTCTGGCGTAAACTAGGGCTGGAAAAGCAGCTAGCTTACAGCGCAGTACGATCTTTAATGCAGTTAATTGCGATCGGCTACATTCTAGATCTGGTCTTTGCGATCGATAATGGGCTAGTGGTATTAGCTATTTTGGGGGTAATGATTTCTATTGCCTCGGTTGTTACTCGCAACCGCATCGATCAAAACCTCAAGGGACTTTTACCTACGGTAATTCTATCTTTAGTTGCTAGCAGTGCTTTTACCTTGGGCTATGTGATTCTGTTGATTGTCCAACCAGATCGATGGTACGAACCTCAATATCTGATTCCTTTAGCAGGAATGCTGTTTGGTAACGCCATGAATGGAGCATCCTTGGCAGGCGATCGCCTATTGAATTCAATTAATCAAAATCGGTTGGAGATTGAAACTCATCTAAGCCTAGGTGCCACTAGTAAGCAGGCGATTAACAACTATCAAAAAGAGGCGATTCGCACCGGTTTAATTCCCACCCTCAATAATATGGTGGTGATGGGTTTAGTAAGTCTGCCTGGGATGTTTACAGGACAGGTACTGGGCGGTAGTAATCCCCGTGATGCTGCTTCCTATCAAATCTTGATTCTATTTGCGATCGTCTTGGTCAATCTGATGACCACGATTTTAATTACCGAGGGAATATATAAGAAGTTTTTTAATCAAGCTGAACAATTAATTCTGTAAGGACTTACGATGGTAGCTCTCTACTGTTCAAAGTTGTTTAATATTGTTAGTATTTTATGCCCGTTTTAGCTAGTAATAAATATGCGATCGCCCTGCATACTAGTACACCTCAACTAGGAATAGCGATAAATAATTATCGGGGAGATAGTCGCGCTCAGGTTTGGGATTTGGGACGGGGTTTAGCATCTGGGTTATATACTCATCTGGCAAAAATGCTGATTCCTCAAACTTGGCAGGATCTTCAGTTTATTGCCGTAGGCAAAGGACCAGGGGGTTTTACGGGAACTAGAGTTGGGGTGGTTACTGCCCGTATCATTGCTCAACAGCTTGATATTCCTTTATTTGGAATTTCTAACCTAGCAGCAGTAGCAGCAGCTAATCAGCATAAAGATCGGGATAAAGAGTTAATCGCTGTACAGATGGATGCCAGACGAGAACAGTTGTTTGTCGGGATCTATCAATCCCAGGAGTATGGACTACAAACTTACATGGCGGATACTCTATTAGCCCAGTCAGATTGGCAGAAAATCCTCGCTAATTTAGCCTCTCCCTATCAGTTAATTGACGCTGATGACCAGATTGCTCATACCGTAACTGATGTCCTGGATTTGGCTTATACAGATTGGCAACAGGGAAAATGTCCCCATTGGTCAGAAGTCCTGCCTTACTATGGACAACATCCAGTCTCAGGATAAGCTTGGACTACTTGCCTATAGTTGCTTTCCGATGATGAACCAGAATCAAAACAACCAGATTGAGTTGAGCGATTCAGCTCTAGCGATCGCGGCGATCGCCACAGCCACCCAAGACACCCCGATAATTCTGGATTTTGATGAGACATTACTGCTAAGAAATTCGACAGCAGAATATATTAACAATATTCGTCCGCGTCTGATTGGCTTTGGGTTAGTCATGTTCTTAAAACTAGTCCGACCTTGGTTTTGGCTACCGCGACCATTTAAAGGAGAGCAAACCAGAGATTGGTTTTTGGTTGCTATTCCGACGATTTTGTTGCCCTGGACGCTTATACTGTGGCAGCAGAAAGCCAAAAAACTAGCTCATGACCATAGCAATACTGAACTAATCTCTGCGGTAAATAATACTGACGCACCAGTTATTATTGCTAGTTTAGGCTTTAACTTTGTCATCAAGCCGATTCTCCAGCAGATGCCAATAAAATACGCTTCGTTAGTTAGCTGCCGCTTCTGGCAAGGTGCAGGCGATCGCCGTAAGGGAAAATTATTAATGATGCAGCAAGTATTATCTGATGCGGAAATTAGAGCGGCAATCTTGGTTACTGATTCGGAAGATGATTTACCATTACTCAAAGTAGTCAAGCAACCTTGTTTTGTATTATGGTCTTTGGCTAAATATGTCGCTCCGTTTCAAAACTTTTGGCTTGATGCTCTGTTGAAGAAATTTAGAAAATAATCATGCTATCAGTAAAATTAGGAATGGCAAACAGCCGATGATAATTTGCTAAACTGAAAAATCACTTCTTAGTTCTTTAGTACTAAATAAATAAGCTCATGGCTCTCAACGTTGTAAATTTGGTAGGTCGCGCGGGTGCTGCACCAGAAATAATTCACTTCCAATCGGGTACGGTTTTGTGTAAGCTACCCTTGGCGGTCAATCGTCAAAGTCGCAATAGCGACCAACCCGACTGGTTTAACCTGGAGATTTGGGGGAAAACGGCAGAAATAGCGGGGAATTATGTTCAAAAGGGCAAGTTAATTGGCATTCAAGGCTCCCTGAAAATTGAAACCTGGACTGACAAGAATACAGGGGGTCAGCGATCGCGCCCGACCATCAAAGTCGATCGCCTCGAACTATTAGGTTCAAAAAGAGATAACGACCCAGGGGCAGTTAGTGGTTATTCCGAATCGGTTAGTGGCTACCCTGAATGATCGGCAGATGAGCAGTTTTATTGGTTGAGAGAGATGGGGAGACGGGGAGATGGGGAGACTAGGAGACTAGGAGATAGTCTTTGTATCGCAGGATTATTGATTGCGGCCATCGCTCTTGATACTTCTGGTCTGGGAAATGTGCCGTTAAGGGATTGGGATGAAGGAATTGTGGCTGGGGTAGCTCGTAATATTTGGCGAGGGGAACCTGGAAGTCATACTTGGCTTTTTCCCACCATTAATTATGGCGAACCCTACTGGAATAAACCACCGTTAATTCATTGGCTGATTGCTCTTAGCTATCGTCTATTTGGCGTAAGCGAATGGAGTACGCGGATTGTTCCTGCTGTATTATCAGCCTGTTCTGTGCCTTTGGTATACCTAATTGGCAAAGAAGTCTTTCCTCGCTCCCCAACCGCTATTTTTTCTGCTCTAGTCTATTTAACTCTATTGCCTGTTGCTCGTCATGGTCGAGTAGCGATGCTGGATGGCGCGATCGCCTGTTGGTTTTGTCTTGGGGTCTGGTGCTTACTTCGAGGGCGCAGATTTTCTGACTGGCTTCTAGGCGCTGGGTTAGCGCTGGGTTTGATTTGCCTGACCAAAGGCATCATGATGGGACTGTTGCTGGGGGGAATTCTGATGATTTTTGCCGCTTGGGATAGTCCCAAATTACTGCGTAATCCCTATCTATGGATTGGTTTAGTCCTGGGAGCAATTCCTGCGATCGCCTGGTATGTTATGCAATATCTTCACTATGGAGAGCAATTCCTTGGCACTAGTCTGGGGACGCAGACATTCAACCGCATCTGGGAGCCAATTAGCAACGCTCATCATCCTGCTTGGTATTATTTACTAGAAATTGCTAAATACAGTCTTCCCTGGCTGATATTCCTGCCTAGTGGCATCAAATTAGCCATTAATCATCATCATACGACCTGGGGAAAGCTTACCTTGGTTTGGACAGGAGTTTACCTAAGCGCGATTTCCTTGATGGTAACTAAATTACCCTGGTATATAATCCCCATTTATCCAGGACTATCTCTACTAATCGGTGCGGCTTTAAATAAAGCTTGGCTCAAAAATCAGTTTCCTTATTTCTGGCGAGTCTCTTTAAGTTTGGTGGTATCAGTCTGCTGGATCGCAAGTGCTTATTATGGCTTGCTCGGAGCCACATCAACCAGGGATTTGTTAATAGTCATGCTTGTTTTAGCGATCGGCCTCACTGTCGCTGCCGTACTGCTATGGCGACATTCGCGTTACTTTAGCTTGGCTATTGTTATCGGCTTTTATCTGGCTTTACTGTTGCTATTCAATTCTAGCCATTGGCTATGGGAAGTAAATGAAGCCTTTCCTGTCAAACCTGTAGCACAGATGCTTAGACAACACACTCCATCAGGAAAAAATATCTATACTTCCTATCCCGATTTTCGTCCTGCTCTAGATTTCTATAGCGATCGCGTCATCATACCCAAGTCTGATACTGAGTTACAGCAACTTTGGCAGCAGCCTAAGACACCCTATTTTTTAGTTACTCCTGACGTACTGTCTAACTTAAACTTGGAAGACCAAGCAGTATTAAGCAGTGGTGTATTATGGCAACTGATTACTCGTCGCAGCAATTGAAAGAATGAATCTGAGAAGTCAAAGAGAGAAAGAAAGTGTCGATCATACCGATATTTATCAAAATAGCGAGCAATGGCATCAGAATTTTGCTCATGTATTTCAATGTCCCAACAGCCTTAAGCACGAGAAGTTGTTACAGGAACTAATCGAACTTCATGTCCCAGGCAAAAGAGTACTGGATATTGGCTGCGGATATGGAGGCAGTTCTTTGGAGCTATTGGCACAAGAGGCGAGCTATGTTCTCGGCATCGACATCTCAGAAAGATTTATCGCCTCTGCTAAAGGTTTTGCGCAAAAAAACCGCTTAGATTTCGCTCTGCACGATATTTCTCAACCAATTGAGGGTAAATATGACATCATATTTGGTCGAGCAATCTTACACCATCTCGATTACCAAGAAGTTTTAGAACGATTGTATCGAGATAATCTCAACCCTGATGGAATTATGATCTTTATGGAGCCACTAGGTTCTAATCTGTTACTCAGACTATACTGGTGGATTGCTAAAAATGCCCATACTCCCGATGAAAAACCCTTCATGCGTCAAGATTTAACCTGGTTGAACCATAAATTTCTTCACTTTACTTTAATTCCCATCAATTATTCCTCCCTATTGTTTGGTATTTTATCTTCCAAGCTGTTTAGTCATCCTGACAACCTATTAATGAGAATTAGTGATATTCTGGATACCAAATTAGCTAAAATTGGCTTTTTACAGCCCAATTATCGTCAAGCAATTTTTTTAATTAGTAAATAACTAGCTGTGGAATTAAAATACGCTCTAGTCCATGAATGGTTGACTCCCAAAGCGACTGGAGGTTCAGAGCTAGTGGTTCAGGAGATTCTAAAATATATCGATGCAGATTTGTATGCTCTGATTGATTTTGAGTCGATCAACCCTCAAAGCTACCTCTATAAGCGTTCAATTCAAACTACCTTTCTGCAAAAATTTCCTCAGGCTATTAATGGCGTTCAAAAATATTTACCGCTGTTGCCGATCGCGATCGAGCAGCTAGATCTCAATCATTATGACGTGATCTTATCCTCTTCCCATGCCGTAGCCAAAGGAGTTTTGACCAATCCCCATCAGCTTCATATATGTTACTGTCATACCCCAATGAGGTATGCTTGGGACTTAACCTTTGATTACTTAAAAGGCGATCGCCAGGGAAAAGGAATTCAAGGAATTATTGCCCGCTATATTTTGCATCGTCTGCGGCAGTGGGATGTAATCTCGGCAAACCGAGTTGACTACTTTATCGCTAATTCCCAGCATACAGCCAAACGTATTTGGCGTTGCTATCGTCGTCAAGCAAAAGTAATTTATCCGCCAGTTAATCTGGATAAATTTGAATTTCAGCCAGAAAAAGACGATTTCTATCTGACAATTTCTCGCTTAGTAAGTTATAAACAAATATGCTTAATTGTAGAAGCGTTTAATCAGCTAAAAAAACCTCTGGTAATTATTGGTTCAGGCTCACAGTTATCAGAAATACGTCAACTAGCCGAGTCCCATGTCCAGGTATTAGGTTGGCAACCGCATAACATAGTAAAAAAATACATAACCAAAGCGAGAGCTTTTGTATACGCAGCATGTGAAGACTTCGGCATTGCCTTAGTTGAAGCACAAGCCTGTGGTACCCCAGTGATTGCTTATGGAAAAGGAGGTGCTTTAGAAACCGTAAAAGATATTCGTCAATGTCCTCAAGATGGCACAGGTTTATTTTTTGATGTTCAACAACCAGATGCCTTGGTCAAAGCGGTACAAAATTTTGAACAGCTCAAAACCAAAATTGAACCCGAGAATTGCCGTTTACAGGCAAACAAATTTAGTCCTGCAGTTTTTAAACAATCCTATCTAGAATATATCGAGGATTGTTATCAGAAATGGAACCAGTAATTGACAGTTATAAAGTTTATAGCTTTCTTTAATTCTGATATTATCAATCAATCAAAAGACTGGTAGATTTATGATTGAACAGTGTGGTGTGATGTGTGAAGGAGTAAGATGACTGCCAACAGCCAGCTTATTTCCGTCAAAATTGTACAGGGATTAATTAGAAAAAGCGCTTTATTCGCTTTATTCAATCTTAATTGGTTGAAATTATCCTTCTCTGTTTTGAACGGAGATTTTGTTAAACGAATGTTTGATATAGTTTTTGCTTTATTCATGCTAACTATATTCTCTCCCGTATATTTAATTTTAATGATCTTAGTCGCCCTCAATTCCCGAGGACCAATTTTCTATGTCCAGCAAAGAATTGGTAAAAATTATCAGCCTTTCAACTGCATAAAATTTAGAACGATGGTTGATGATGCGGATAAAGCACTAGAAACGATCATGCAGGACTCAGAATCAAATGCGTCAGGAGTTTCAAGAAAGTTTTAAATTAAAGCAGGATCCTCGAATCACCAAAATTGGTAAATTTCTTCGCTTAACTAGTCTAGATGAATTTCCTCAATTTTGGAATGTACTCAAAGGAGAAATGAGTGTAGTGGGTCCAAGACCTTTAATACCCGAAGAATTACCAAAATATGGTCGTAAAATAAATACCGTGCTGAAAATAAAGCCAGGAATAACAGGTCTATGGCAGGTTTCAGGTAGAAATGACATCCCTTATCCCAAAAGAGTCAAGATTGATGTTTATTATGCCACCAGCCACAATTGGTTACTGGATTTATGGATTATTTATAAAACTATCGGGGTAATTTTGTTTCCTCGAAATAATGGAGCTTATTGAAAAACATCTCGATCTAGTTAACATTATTGTTGCTTAAGCTAAGTATGATTTCCCCTTAACTGTCTAACTGCTGTGATTTTCAGTACTATCTCGGAATAGATTTTATGAAGCGTGTACTATAGTGGGAAAAATAGCATAATACTAACCGCAAATTATTAGTAGGTAGATTAAATAAATGAGTGAACGTAAAGTAGCCTTGATCACAGGCATCACGGGTCAAGACGGTTCATATTTGAGCGAGTTTTTATTGGATCGAGGTTATGAAGTTCATGGCATTATTCGTCGGACTTCTACCTTCAACACCGATCGCATTGACCACATATATATCGATCCTCATAGTCCAGATGCTAAATTATTTCTGCATTATGGAGATTTGACTGACGGTACTACCCTCAGACGTATTTTAGAAGAAGTTAAGCCTGTAGAGATATATAATTTAGGCGCACAGTCCCACGTTCGCGTCAGCTTTGATTCCCCTGAATATACCGTTGATTCGGTAGCAATGGGAGCTTTACGTATTTTAGAAGCAGTCAGAGACTATCAGCAACGGACAGGAATTGAAGTTAGATTTTATCAAGCAGGCTCCTCGGAAATGTTTGGTAAAGTTATCGAAGTTCCCCAAAAAGAAACTACACCTTTTTATCCTCGGAGTCCCTATTCCTGTGCCAAGGTTTATGCCCACTGGCAAACGATCAACTATCGTGAATCCTACGACCTGTTTGCCTGTAACGGAATCTTATTTAACCATGAATCTCCTCGACGTGGTGAAACCTTTGTGACTCGCAAGATTACGAGAGCGGTGGCTCGGATCGTCGAAGGAACGCAAAAGAAACTTTATTTAGGTAATCTAGACTCTAAAAGAGACTGGGGTTATGCCAAAGATTATGTCAAGGCAATGTGGATGATGCTACAACAGGAAAAGCCTGATGATTATGTAGTGGCTACAGGAGAAACCTACGAAATTAAAGAATTTCTTGATATTGCTTTTAGTCATGTAAATCTAGACTGGCACGATTATGTAGCGTTCGATCCTCGCTATCTACGTCCTGCGGAAGTAGATTTATTAATTGGCGATCCCACCAAAGCGAAAGAAAAGCTGGGATGGGAGCCATCGGTTAGTTTTGAGGAACTAGTTAAATTAATGGTTAATGCCGACCTAATTAATCTTAATCTACCGACCCCCGAAGGTAGCCGACATGAAGATAATACGCCCCTAAATCGCCGTAACTTCGCTACTATTGTTGACTAGTTTAAACTAGTAATTTAAGTTATCATTCGGATTTTATACCTAAATTAAGTTACACACTCGACCTTAATTAGTAATGCTAAGTTTACAAGACAAAAATATTCTCGTAACAGGTGGTAATGGTTTTTTAGGACGGCAGGTAGTAGATCAGCTATGTAAGGCTGGAGCAACTATCGGCAGGATCAGTACTCCGCGATCGCGCGAATTAGACCTTTGCCAATGGTCAAACTGTCAGCAAGCAGTCAAAAAACAAGATATCGTAATACATTTAGCCGCTCACGTCGGTGGCATTGGCTTAAATAGAGAGAAGCCTGCCGAGTTATTCTATGACAACCTGATGATGGGTACCCAGCTAATTCATGCAGCTTATCAAGAAGGGGTAGAAAAATTTGTCTGCGTTGGTACTATCTGTGCCTACCCCAAGTTTACCCCTGTGCCTTTCAAGGAAGACGACCTATGGAATGGTTATCCTGAAGAAACTAACGCTCCCTACGGAATTGCTAAAAAAGCTCTTTTGGTGCAGCTAGAAGCATATCGTCAGCAATATGACTTTAATGGTATCTATCTTTTGCCTGTAAATCTCTATGGTCCTGAAGATAATTTCGACACTCGTAGCTCTCATGTGATTCCTGCGCTGATTCGTAAAGTTTATGAAGCCCAGCAGCGAGGAGACAAAGAGTTGCCTGCTTGGGGTGATGGTAGTCCGACGCGGGAATTTTTATATTCTACCGATGCAGCTCGAGGTATTGTAATGGCGACTCATGAGTATGATGAAGCTGCGCCAGTTAATCTAGGTACCAATCACGAAGTAAAAATTAAAGATCTGGTGGAAACCATCTGTGAATTAATGGGCTTTGAAGGCAAAATTGTCTGGCAGACCGAGCAGCCAAACGGTCAACCTCGTCGATGTTTAGACACCCAAAGAGCAAAAGAGAAATTTGGCTTTGTAGCGGAAACAGAATTTCGCCAAGGCTTGAAAAATACGATTGAATGGTATCGTCAACATGCCGAGCCAGTTTTAGCCTAGTTGACAATTTAATAATAGTTTGTATCGAGTAGAGGGTTAGTAATTGGCACAATAATAATCTTCTACTCTTTTTTACGGCGAATTATACATCTTTAGACTTCTCGTCTACTGTTGATTTGCCAAATAATGTCTGGAATATAGGTGCGAAAAACCAGTAAACTCCTGCAGCTAAAAGAATTAGCAATAGGGGGGCAAATCCAGCAAAGGGAGCCAGAACAAACATGAAAAGAAGTCCGAAAATTATTGTTTTGTACCAAAAATCACTCATTTTGCATTTTGTCGCTACAGTTCGAGTTTAATTAAGATCTTGTGAGTAATCACCTGTCTTTAGTTGTAAGTTTTGCTAGAGCGATCGCCGTTAAATCCTCTGACAAATGAGATTTGATTAAGAAGTTTTGCCTCTACTGTGCCAATTCTTTACCTGTAATATTACGGTGAAAAATATTCTCAGATTGTCTCACTATAAAAGTATGTGGTGTATATAGAGTACTAACGTTGTGTCTAATAATTTACTTACCCTAATCAATCGTTTATTTACGGCTGTCTTATTGGTAGTCCTACTATTTGCCTGTCAGCAAACCCCTGAAAGCAAAAACATTAAAGGAGGTCAAATGGAACTACAGACTAATTAAGCTAGATTAATTTTTAGCAAAATATTAAATTGAATCAAGCTGTGTGCCTTCATCAAACAAGAGATTGCTTAATTTTTACTTGGCTTACATAAATTAAGATTTTTCTCACCAGGATTATTTTCACGCTAAAGTAGTGAGGATGAGGGTTTTAAGAAGATGAAAGCAGCAAGAGATATTCTAGTTATTGGCGGTGGTGTGATTGGGTTAGCGATCGCCGTTGAATTGAAACGCCAAGGTGCAAAAGTCACCGTAGTAAGTAAAGACTTTGCCCAAGCAGCATCCCACGCCGCAGCAGGGATGTTAGCACCTTTAGCAGAAAAGTTAACTTCAACCCCATTGCTCGATCTATGTTTGAGATCTCGTTGGCTATATCCTGAATGGACGCAAAAGTTAGAAGAACTTACAGGTGTAGAGACGGGATATTTGCCCTGTGGCATTCTTGCCCCAGTATATAAAAAACCAGAATTTGTAACTAAAGACGAGCGCTCAGTTTGGTTAGACCGAGCAACCATCAGACTATATCAATCTGGATTAGGCGATCGTGTAGTTGGAGGCTGGTGGTATCCCGAAGATGGACAGGTTGATAATAGATGCTTGATGCGATCGCTTTTGCAGGCAGCACAAACTCTGGGTATAGAAATCAAAGAAGGTGTTTGCGTCAATGCCATTCAACAGAAACAGGGTCGAGTCAACGCAATTTTAACGAATGTTGGACAGTTAGAAGCAGAGCAGTATGTTTTGGCTGCGGGTTCATGGTCAAATCAGGTTTTTCCCTTGCCAGTACGCCCCGTGAAAGGGCAAATGCTCTCTTTAAGAATGCCTCAGAAGCTACATCAACCCTATCCTCTACAGCGCATTTTGTACGGTGATGGAGTTTACTTAGTTCCCCGACAGGACGGTAGATTAATTGTGGGGGCAACCGTGGAAGAAGCATGGACTCCGTTTAACACCCCCAAAGGTATTCAAAGCCTATTAGATAAAACTACTGAACTCTATCCTGCCGCTGCCGATTGGCAGATTGAAGAATTGTGGTGGGGTTTTCGTCCTGGTACTCCCGATGAACTGCCGATTTTAGGGCGTAGTACTTGTGATAATCTGTTTCTGGCGACGGGACATTATCGTAACGGCATTTTACTGGCACCAATTACTGCGGCTTTGATTGCCGACTTAATTCTCCACCAAAAGCCCGATCCTTTATTGGCTGAATTTAGCTATCAACGTTTTGAACAACCTGCAAATATGACTTCATTGAGTAACCCCAAATTACCCTTACAGATTGCCTCAAATCCTCAATCTCCCTTACCTGTTACTACTTCCTTATTGGTGGGTGGTGTAATCGAAGACGATCGGCGCCTAACTATTGCAGGTCGTACCTTTAATTCTCGTTTAATGACTGGAACAGGAAAATATCCCAGTATGCAGGCAATGCAGCAGAGTGTTGAAGCTAGTGGCTGTGAAATTATTACCGTAGCTGTACGTCGGGTACAGACTAAAGCCCCAGGACACGAAGGATTGGCCGAAGCGATCGACTGGAGTAAAATTTGGATGCTGCCCAACACCGCTGGCTGTAAAACTGCTGAGGAGGCAGTTAGGGTGGCTCGTTTGGGTCGAGAGATGGCAAAGCTTTTAGGACAAGAGGACAATAACTTTATTAAGCTGGAAGTTATTCCCGATGCCAAGTATCTCCTACCCGACCCCATTGGTACATTAGAGGCAGCAGAACAGCTAGTCAAAGAAGGCTTTGCGGTATTACCCTATATCAATGCCGACCCCCTACTAGCAAAACGTTTAGAAGAAGCAGGCTGCGTTACGGTAATGCCTTTGGGTTCTCCTATCGGTTCAGGACAGGGAATTAATAATGCAGCGAATATTGCCATTATTATCGAAGAGGCAAAGGTTCCTGTAGTTGTGGATGCAGGGATTGGTACACCAAGTGAAGCAGCTTTGGCGATGGAAATGGGTGCAGATGCCCTGCTGGTCAATAGTGCGATCGCTTTAGCCAAAAATCCTGTAGCAATGGGCCGAGCAATGGGGTTAGCAGCAGAAGCAGGCAGACTTGCTTATTTATCTGGCAGAATTCCTGTCAAGCAGTACGCTACTGCTAGTTCTCCTCTCACTGGCACGATTAGTTAATGTTTGAGGTTCGAGCCGATTAAATTATTAAATTGATAAGGATTCAGGTATCAAAAAGAGAGAATTGGTTTGAAAATGGTTTGAAAATTCCTAACTAAAGTTGGTTTTGAGACTAGTATTTAGTGTGAGACGATAGCAACAAAAAATGAAGGTTTTGATATTAGATCGTATCTCACAAGCAAGTCTACATTTAAGGAGTTTGAGTTATCTCAAAATTAGAGTGTTTAAAGATTTAGATCTACTCAAATAAATGTGTCAGGCAGCCAGATTTCAAGGTTTTATCTAATATCTATCTGCTTAATTCCCAATCGTTAGTAGGAAGCAAAAAAAATAGAGATACTGGCACTAACACCAGTATCTCCAAACAATTACGCAGGAATATAAAACAATTTAGATTTACCCTTTATTACTACGCGGCACGACGAGTAATTAATCCCCAAATAAAGATTAATAACATTGCACCTAGCACAGCAAAGATAACTCCAGGGATAGTTAAGGCACCGACTGAGGCTGCTCCTGCCCCCGAGCCACTACCCAACAGCATTTGACCGAGATAGCCGCCAACCAATGCGCCCAAAATACCTAGTCCAAGAGTAGCGAAAATACCACCACCTTGATGACCAGGATAAATTAGTTTTGCCAAAGCACCTGCAATTAGACCTAATACTAACCAAGCTAAAATACCCATTATGTTGCTCCTTAATTTTTTTAATTATTTGTTTGTTTATTGGATATAGTTATACTACCTGTCTGGCTTCAATTTATTCATCTATCTAAAAGCTGATTAATTATATCTATCAAAGTGAATAG
>CAVRWR010000192.1:0-13124 GCA_963724445.1 uncultured cyanobacterium
GGCCCGAACAGGAAGTTAGTGCTTACTTTGATGACTTTGTCGTTTCGACTAACGCGCACGATGTCGGTCTGTAGGTTTGATAGACTTAATTTAACTCATAATTATTTGAATAGGCTTGTTCTTCTAGGGAGAAGGACAAGCCTATTTTTTGGCAGATGACGATATCAATATTTGGTGGTGATGGTCATCACCCGATACCCAGAAAGACAACTTTATACTGGCTATATATTCAACCAAGGAGCCTAACCGCTATAAAGATTATGGACAAACAGCTATCTTCTATTCTACTAGCTACAAGCCTTCTTACTCTTAATGCTGTTCCCACTCAAGCTGCACAGAACAACGTCAATCTTAATCAAGTTAAAGCTCAAAAGCAGTTGGTAGCAACTCCTGGCGCATGGTGCTTTGAGCTGCCTTGGATGGGTCTTTTCTGCTACGACCTTTAATTTTTTGCCATAAATAATACTTTGAACTAGATATATTCGGTCGAGAGCAATTCTGCATCCAAACCTGGTAGATAATTTTCTTGACTTAGGAAACAATTTTTCTGGGGTAATGACATGTACAAGGAGTTCCCCAAGCAACTTGATTAGCAGGAATACTCTTCATTACACTGCTTCTGGCACCAACGACGCTATTTGAGCCTATAGCAACTCCCGCCGCGACAAAACAGTCAGTGGCAATCCAAACGCCATTACCGATATTGATGGGTGCAGTAGTGAGAGCAAATGATTGATCATTTAGGTCGTGACTTCCCGTACATAGATAGGATTTTTGAGAAATTACGCTGTGAGAACCAACATTGATTCGATCAATACTGTAAAAAACTACGTCGTCGCCAATCCAACTATAGTCACCAATCTTGATTTTCCAGGGAAAAACAAATCTAGCGCTAGGGCGAATCACGACACCTTTACCGATTTGCGCGCCGAATAAACGTAATAAGAAACAGCGGAAACTATTGAAATTATGCAGGCTTAGAGGAAAAGCGATCGCCTGTACCAGCCACCAGAGCATCACCAACCAGGTGGATTTTCCCCGATCGTAGTTTGATAAATCGTAGGTGCGAAGATCTACTAAGGATGGTTCAGCTAAAGATATCGGGCGTGATTCATGTTCTCGATTAGGTTCTAACATTGTTACCCTGAATAATGATTTACTAAGAAAGCCTCAAATCATCCTTTATAGTCCATCATTCGCCATATTTATTAAATAAATCAATGATTGTCAAACAGTTTATTGGCTCGGAAGCTCAATCGAGTTATGAAGCCGCGAAAGTAGTAATTTTGCCAATTCCCTATGAAAGAACGACTACCTACCGTCAAGGATGCCAAAATGGTCCAGAAGCTATTATGACTGCTTCAGATCAGTTAGAAGCTTATGACATTGAGCTAGAGCAAGAAATTTGTCAATCGAGCGCAATTTATACCACCGAAGCGATCGCCAGTACTAAACTCAATCCTGATTTGACTCCAGAATCAATGATGGATATCGTTAGCTCAAAGGTGTCTGAACTAATTACTGACGGTAAGTTTGTCATTGCTTTAGGCGGGGAACACAGTATTACCGCCGCGTTGGTCAAGGCATATCAACAAAATTTGAGCCAGCCATTTACAGTGATCCAGATTGATGCTCATGGAGATATGCGCCATAGTTATGAAGGTTCCATTTATAATCATGCTTGCATCATGCGCCGAGTACTAGATATGGGTTTACCAACCTTGCCCGTAGGAATCCGCAGCATTTGTCGAGAAGAAGCAGAGTTGATTGGGAAAGAACAAATTCCCGTGATTTGGGCAAAAGATATTTATCAAAATCGAGATTGGATCGAACAGGCGATCGCCTCGATCTCAACGGAAAAAGTATTTGTCACTATTGACCTTGATGGATTAGATCCAAGCTTAATGCCTGGAGTGGGAACTCCTGAACCTGGAGGGCTAAACTGGTATGAACTAATGAAATTTCTCAGAACAGTTTTTACTCGGCACCAGGTAATTGGCTGTGACGTGATGGAATTAGCCCCAACATCCGACTCCGTAGTTGCCGAATTTACGGCGGCGAAATTGGTATATAAACTGATTGGCTATTCTCATTTAACTAGAGAAAATTATGGCGTACGGGATTTACTATCCGACTCAGATTCAAATTAAAATTGATAAAATTGATTGTTCCCAGACAGACTAAGGCTGTTCTATTGCGGTCGTAAATTTATAGAGGAAATAATATTGATGAATACGATAGGTAATTATGCTCCTGATTTTGAAATTCCTGGAATTGATAATGTGGTCTATCATCTTGGCAGCTATCGCCGAAAATTCAAAGCGATCGCCGTAGTGTTTATGGGTGATGAAGCAGAAGTAGCTCAGTATATCGAGCGTCTCAAGGAAATTCAGAACGACTTTGAATCACAAAAATTCACTATTATGGGCATAGATGCCAATTATCGTTTTGAGACCATTGCCGAGAGCATGGAAGCGATGAAAAAATACGCTGAATCACAACAGCTCAATTTTCCGTTTTTGCGTGACTCGACTCAAGATGTGGCAAAAGCGTTTAAAGTCGAAGTATTACCTACTGTTTATTTATTAGATAGTGGTGGAGTGATCCGTTATCAAGGCAAAATTGATGATGGCGCAGAATCCAGCGATCGGGTGACACACCATTATCTCCGAGATTGTATTGAGGCAATGCTGTCTGGTAAAACAATTGAGCGAGACTACACAACTCCGATCGGTTCAGACATTCAATGGCGACCAAAATAGATAAATCACCATAAATTGATTTTGTTAATTATAGGTCATTGTAGAGGGATGGCTAACAGCTTTTTTACTGACAAAGTACAGAAAACTGCTATGTTATGGGGAGGTAAATAACAAGACAGATCGAGGTTTACTTTTCTAGGAATGAGTTACCAGAGGGTTTTATTAAAATTAAGTGGCGAGGCTCTTATGGGCAACCTAGGCTATGGCATCGATCCTGCTGTAGTCGCTGAAATTGCTCAGGAAGTCGCCGACATAGTGAACAGTAAAGTGCAAGTAGCCATTGTCGTAGGCGGAGGAAACATCTTTCGCGGCATGAAAGCTTCCGCTGCGGGTATGGATCGAGCAACGGCTGATTACATCGGGATGATTGCTACGGTGATGAATGCAATGACTTTACAGGATGCTCTGGAAAGAATTGGCATTCCTAATCGATTACAAACTGCAATTTCGATGCAGGAAGTCGCAGAACCCTATATTCGCCGCCGAGCTATCCGTCACCTTGAAAAGGGTCGAGTGGTAATCTTCGGTGCGGGTTCAGGAAATCCTTTCTTTACGACCGATACTACTGCTGCACTCAGAGCAGCAGAAATTGACGCAGAAATTATTTTTAAAGCAACCAAGGTAGACGGAATTTATGATTGTGATCCTGTAAAAAACCCTAATGCTCATCGCTATCAAAGTTTGACCTATAGCCATGTTTTAACCAACGAATTAAAGGTGATGGACAGCACCGCGATCGCTCTTTGTAAAGAAAATAGTATTCCTATCTTAGTATTCGATCTTTCCGTTAACGGTAACATTATGCGCGCGACTAAAGGCGAACCTGTAGGCACATTTGTAGGAGGAAATTGTGAAGTTATCTGAAGTAAAAGAACGTATGCAGAAGACAATTGAGGCAACTCAAAGGTCATTCAACACTATTCGTACAGGAAGGGCAAGCACTTCTTTATTGGATCGGGTGATGGTGGACTACTATGGTGCAGAGACTCCCTTGAAGTCCTTGGCTAACCTGAGTACTCCTGATGCAACGACGATCATGATTCAGCCTTATGATAAAGGGAGCATGGGACAAATTGAAAAAGCAATCTCTCTTTCTGATATTGGTTTGACTCCTAATAATGATGGAGACTTGATCAGGCTAAATATACCTCCTTTGACCAAAGAGCGTCGTAAAGAGTTAGTGAAAACTGCAGGAAAGCTAGCAGAAGAGGGAAAAGTAGGAATCCGTAACATTCGTCGTGATGCGATCGATGAAGTGCGAAAACAAGAGAAAAGTAGTGATATTTCTGAAGATGATTCTAGAGACTTGCAGGACGAAATTCAAGCCGTAACCGACGATTATAATAAGAAAATCGAAGAGCTATTGGCAGTAAAAGAGAAAGATATTATGACGGTTTAGAAGTCATTGTTAATGTTACTGTTCGTGGCTTTTAGCTATAAGCTAAGGCATTATAGTTCCCCACTTTATTATTCGCTTATACTTGGATGAAAATATTTATAGATCTCTTCTGCCAAGACTCGACCAACCCCAGGCGCTTCGGTTAACTTCTCCACGTTTGCCTCGCGAATATAATCAATCGAGTGGAAATGAGCCAGGAGTTGCTTTTGGCGATGAAAACCCAAGCCAGGAATTTCTGCCAATCGCGATCGCCGACTGCTTTTTAAGCGCTGTTGACGGTGGAAGCTAACGGCAAAACGGTGAGATTCGTCCCGCACTCGACGGAGTAACTGTACTCCAGGCTGTTCGGCATCAGTAGCTAAAGATATAGACTCCCCTGGAAGAAAAATTTCTTCTTTTTTCTTTGCCAAACTGACTACCTTAACTACATCTAACATATCTAAGTCTTGCAGTATGGTTACAACGGAAGATAACTGTCCTTTTCCGCCGTCAATCATTAAGAGATCGGGAAAATCTGGCTGTTCCTCTAGCTGGAGTTTAAATCGATCCCAAGGAATATTCTGTTCTGTAGCACTACGCTTATATTTACTAAAACGACGACCAATTACTTCCGCCAGGCTGGCAAAATCATCTGAACGCCCGATTCTAACATCAGGATTTTTAATTTTGTAATGACGATAATGTTGTTTTGCTGGGACACCATCAACAAAAACTACTTGGGAAGCAACGGCATTCGATCCCTGAATATGAGAAATATCATAACCTTCAATCCGCTTGGGTAATTCGGTCAGATCGAGAATAGCGGCTAAATCTTGTAAAGCCTGAGTATTGCGATCGCTGGTTCGTTGAGTACGCTCAAGTTCATAATTGGCATTGCGTTCCACCATATCGATCAGTTCCGCCTTGACCTGTCTTTGGGGATTAACCAAACTAACCTTGCGACCTTTTTTATCGCTTAACCACTTAGTTAAGAATTCTCCTTCAGGTAATTCATGCTGAACTAAAACCTCCGTCGGAATTTCCACTGCCTCAACCGTAGCAAAGTGTTCTTCTAGTACTCTTTGTAAAATCGCTCCAGGAGTTCCCGAACGAGCATCAGCAAAAAAGCCCAATCTTCCCACTAGTTTACCTGCGCGAATTTGAAATAGCTGAATACAGCAGTGTTTATCGTCTGCGGCTAAAGCGATCGCGTCACGGGAAACAGTATCATCAGGTAAAGATACTTTTTGATCGCAATTGAGATGATGTAAAGCTTTGATCTGGTCGCGAAATTGTGCCGCTTTCTCAAAATCCAATCTAGCAACAGCTTTCTCCATCTGAACTTTGAGGGTGTTTACCAATTCATCGGTTCTACCCTGAAATACCATTGCTACTTTTTGAACAATTTTTTTGTATTCTTCAGGAGTAATCATCGACTGGCATACCCCAGGACATTTACCCATATCGTAGTTGAGACAGGGACGATCTTTAAACAGTGGCTTGCGTCGCTGGCGCAGAGGAAAAACTCCCTTAACTATGTGGAGAGTGTAGCGCAACAGCCGAGTATCAACATAGGGACCATAATAGCGATCGCTTTTTTGGCTGGCCCGCCGTTTACGGGTAATAAAGATGCGGGGATAGTCCTCTGACCAAGTAATACAGACATAAGGATACTTTTTATCATCCTTGAGCAAGACATTGTAGTGAGGCTGGTGCTTTTTGATTAAATTAGCTTCTAAGGCTAAAGCTTCAGCTTCGGTGTCAGTAACAATAAACTCAATTTCCGTTACCTGACGGATCATCATCGCAATGCGATCGCTCAATTTTTGAGAATCTCGAAAATAGGAACGGACTCGTGGTCTTAGTTTTTTCGATTTACCAATATATAAAATATCGCCGTTACTACTGCGCATGAAATACACCCCAGGTTCGGGCGGAATTTCTTTGAGGCGGTTTTCTAGAAGTTCTGGCTGCTTTAGTAATGCTTTAGTTTCGGTCGTTGCACTCATAGGTTTAAATTGCTACCTATGATGATAATAGATAACTTTTGACCTAAGTAGCTAAATAAACAGTAGCCAAATAAACTATTTTCAGTTGATTAGCTCTTGGCAAAAACCAGAATATCCCCCTGTGGTAAACCAATATTCCCAAGTTCCCCCATCAGCAGTCAGCCAATTATTGAGATCGAATAAACCACTACCTGACGGTGTACCTTGAATTCGATAAACTTTTACTGCCTGTTGATGATTATCCCAAATTAAAGGTAATCCTGGTTTAATTTGTTCTGGTGCTGCACCATTCGTATGTAAAAAATAAGCATCTTGCCCTCCTTCTAAATCATTGCCAAAAACCTGAGCTATACCGTTTTGATCGATAGCAACAAAAGCACCTTCATCCAAGCCAATACCATACACTGCTTGGTGTTCATCCTGCATAATTCGTGCCATTAAACCAAAAATTCTCCCATATCTAGTCTCAGGATGATTGTCATTGCATCGATCTAAGTGGGTATCGGTAATAACGTGTTTCAAGAACGGAACTTGGAGAAAATTGCTGCGATAAATGTCCTGAGTGTGAGGATGAAAAGGATCGTTTAAAATTTCTGAACTTAGCAGTCCTCGCTGAGAAGGAGCATAAAAATAATCGCCAAGAATTGCCATGCCAGCACTAGTTCCGCCCACTGGTACTTTTTTGTGATTGATTAAATAATTAATGGCATCTTCTGTGGCTGTTCCTTCCCAGTAATCTTCGTATTTGTTCTGATCGCCCCCTGCCAAATATAGAGCATCAGCGTCTTTGATATACTGCACCACTTTTGGGTTATTGGCAGCTTCTCGGCTATCAATCGACAGTTCCGCAGCAGAATTGATTAAGTCTGGGTAATTATCGGCAATCCACTGGGCGTGTCTGCCAGCCCCCCCGCATCTCAGAACCAAATAATCTCCGTAGTTGGCTTGCTTAAGGAACCATCGAGTAGCAGCATCTTCTCCCTCAGTACCTCCTTCTGCACCACCAATTAACAAAATGGCAAGTTTTTGAGCAGAACTTTGAACTTTTCCATAGTCCAAAAAATATTCAAAGTTGTTACTGTCATCTGCTTTTCTATAATCGGGTAGTTTTATTGCCATTAGCCTATAGTCTATGATTTACTTTTTATCATCGTCGATACTTCTCAAAATTCGCTCCAGCAAGATTCACTTAGTTTTGAGGATGGTATTCAGCCACACCGCAAATCGAATGTAGATAAGTTTTAGAACAATCTTGAAAATCTTTTGGCTTGATAGCTTGATGATTCTGCATCAAAAATAAAGACACGCTGGCATCAATTAGCTTATCGCGATTCCATTGTGGGTTTGCAGCCAGAAAATCCTGCATACAGTTATAAATATTTTCATCGATCTCTATAGATAGGGGAACTATTGCTGATTGAGTTTTCATCTTGAGCTTTATATGGCTTTATACTTGGTTCAATCACTCTATCAAGAATATTGATGGTCGAAGTTTTAATGTTTCTATCTGTCCTCGA
Organism: uncultured cyanobacterium; assembly: GCA_963724445.1. GTDB lineage: Bacteria > Cyanobacteriota > Cyanobacteriia > Cyanobacteriales > Xenococcaceae > Waterburya. Next base: position 7,667 of record CAVRWR010000192.1, read on the forward strand.
CTGGGGAAAAAAATTGCAGCTAGTTAATTTGAACCTAGTGGTTTTACTTACAATAAACGAACTCTCAACCCTGAATTATTAATCAATAATTACGTCCTGTGGAAAACCCGATGGTAATTGTGGAAAAACTGGGGATATTACCTCAAAAAGCTGATAAAAAAGTATATTAAAAAAAGTTATATTGCAATTTTGTTTCGAACTCAAGAAAGGTGTTAAGCTTAAGATTGAGAATTAACAGATTAACGATTAAGTTTGTATCCAGTATCTAAAGGTTTTTCCATAAAGTATTGAGCTATTTCTTTCCCAATAATCCAGTCTCTCTAAACACAACACTCATTGAGTAGACCTTAAAAATATGTCAATTTACGTAGGCAATCTATCTTACGAAGTAAACCAAGAAGACTTAAGTGAAGTCTTTGCCGAGTATGGAACGATCAAACGAGTTCATGTTCCTAGCGATCGCGAAACAGGTCGTCCCAGAGGATTTGCTTTTGTCGAGATGGAATCGGAAGCCAACGAAGATAAAGCAATTGAAGCTTTAGATGGCGCAGAATGGATGGATCGCCAGCTAAAAGTCAATAAAGCCAAGCCTCGCGAAGACAACAGAAATGGTGGTGGTCGTAACAATCGTTTCTAAATTTTTCGAGTAAAATTTAATTATCAAATTAATTATTAAATGCCTCTAGAGAATAAGTGGGTTAATGCTTCACTTCCTTTCTAGAGGTATTTTTGTTTAAACTAAAGACCAAACCTGGGGATGAAAGTAAAGTTTGCCATAGCCAAATAAACATTAGGTTAATTTAAACATGCAGGTAAAAAATCGCCAGAAGTCAAAAAGTTATAAATTTAATCAAGATTGAGTTAAATGACCATTAATAAAATAAAATCTAGAGCAGTAAGACCCCAATTAGCTACTGTACTTTTAATTGGAACTGTATTATTAGCAGCAGGAATTACTATTCTCTGGGCATCTGGAATTGGCATAGTTGGCGATATTTTTGCTTACCTGAACTTATTACAAGAACAGCCGCCAATGTGGGTTGAAGCCCCCATGGTCATGAGTAGATTCTTACTTTTGCCAGCGATCGCAATTTTTATTTTGGTATTTATAATTACTAAAGTCTCTCCCAAACCTCAGCCTTGGTCGCGATTTTTAGTTGTGGCTATTTTATTGGTTTTGACTGTTCGTTATGTTCAATGGCGATCGCTGGCTACTTTAAACCTTAGCGATCCCTTAAATGGAACTTTTAGTATTACTTTATTTGCTCTAGAGATGTTTGTCCTCTTTAGCAGTAGTCTGCAACTTTTTTTGATGCTGAAGGTGAGAGATCGTCAGCAAGAAGCAAATGCTTTATCAATACCAGTAATCAAAGGTAACTTTAATCCTACCGTCGATATCTTTATTCCTACCTATGATGAGCCAGGATTTATCTTACGTCGGACAATCATTGGCTGTCAGGCAATTGATTATGAACCTAAAACGATCTATTTACTAGATGATACTAGGCGGTCTGAAATTGCTAATTTAGCCCAAGAGTTAGGTTGTGAATATCTAACTCGCCCCAATAACGACCATGCTAAAGCGGGTAACGTCAATCATGCGATACCTCTAACTACAGGAGAATTTATTGTTATCTTTGATGCTGATTTTATCCCGACGAGAAATTTTCTCCTGCGAACTTTGGGCTTTTTTCAAGACGAGAATTTAGCTTTAGTACAGACTCCTCAAAGCTTTTATAACACAGATCCTATCGCCCGTAATTTAGGTCTAGAAAATGTCTTAACCCCAGAAGAAGAAGTATTTTATCGTCAGCTACAGCCCATTAAAGACGGTGCGGGAAGCGTTGTCTGTTCGGGGACTTCTTTTGTGGTGCGACGCAAGGCATTAGAATCTATTGGCGGTTTTGTTACAGATTCCTTGAGTGAAGACTATTTTACAGGCATACGTTTATCAGCACAGGGTTATCGCCTAGCTTATATCGACGAAAAATTAAGTGCGGGTTTGGCTGCGGAAAATATTGCGGCACATGCTACCCAAAGACTGCGCTGGGCTAGGGGAACCTTGCAAGCCTTTTTTATCAAATCTAATCCCTTAACTATACCTGGTTTAAATCCCTTACAAAGATTAGCTCATTTAGAAGGTTTACTTCATTGGTTCACTAGTTTGGCTAGCATATTTTTCCTGCTGATGCCTTTAGCCTATGCCTTTTTAAATATAATTCCCGTACGAGCAACTACCGATGATTTTCTCTTTTTCTTTTTGCCTTACTATATAACCCAGCTTACAGTTTTTTCCTGGCTCAATTATCGATCGCGATCGGCTATCTTATCTGGTATCTATGGCTTGGTTTTGGCATTTCCCTTAGCAGCAACGGTTATTCAGGCAATGCTCAATCCCTTCTCTACAGGTTTTAAGGTCACGCCCAAAGGAACGAAAAGCGATCGCTTTTCGTTTAACTGGAAATTAGCTTTTCCCCTATTAATTTTATTTATTTTCACCGCAGTTAGCTTGTGGTCAAACCTCTACGCCTGTGTTTTCGCAACAATGCACGATTCTCCTGAGATGGCAGAAAAAATGAGGGGTTTAAATTTAGGCTGGATCTGGAGTACCTATAATTTAATTACTATCGGTGCAGCCTTATTGATTTTACTTGACGTTCCCAAGCCAGATCTTAATGAGTGGTTCACTCTGAGAAGATCGATTAAGTTGAATTTAACAACTGCAACTGATAAACAAACCTTTTGGGGCGTGACTACCCATATTTCCGAAACAGGAGCAGATATTTCCTTAACTCAAAAAATAAATCGATTGATTCTAGGTGAAACTCTTCCTGCACAAATTTCAATTTTAGAAGAGAATCTTTCTTTATCAGGACAAATTACCGCGGTAAATATTGCCGAAGATGCTTATAATGTTCGAGTCCAGTTTGGCGCATTGACTTTAGAACAAGAAAGAAAACTCGTAGCCATGTTGTTTTGTCGTCCTGGACAGTGGAAAAGAAAAAATACACCAGGAGAACTTTATTCGTTATGGCTGTTAATTAGAATCCTGTTACGTCCTAAAGTGCTGTTCGATCGCAATCCCAGGATCAATGCAATCAACGTAGCGCAAACTTAATCTAAATCTTAAGATGGATTTTGATGGTGATTAGCGATCTCTATAATTCCCGATTAAACCAGCTTCAAATTGATTTTACTCGCCTAATTAAGACTACCTAAACAGACAATATAAGGTTATAACAGTGGTGTTTTATTGTCTGGTACTAATTATTGCAATTAGTTGTTTCATTGTGAAAATTCATCAGGAAACTCATCAGGAAAGTAATCGGGCTAAAAAAGCGGCGCTCTTAGCAAAAAGGGATCGGGAAAACATTAGTAAAAGTGGTGTCAGCATCTTAGAATATTACCGTAGTGGCTGGAGTGTAGTAGAGATTGCCGCAAAAAGTTGCGAATTAGAAGAAACTGCCATTAGGATTTCAGCTATTAGAAATTTTATTAATCAAGTCAACTCAATTATGGGCTTAATTAAATCCCATGTCGAAGGATTGTCAACTAAAGAAATTGCTCAAAAATTAAATATCGAAATCGGCATTGTCATCGAAGAGCTAAAGTGGTTTCAGCAGAGCAAAATTATTACTCAAAAAGGAAAACGCTGGATTCATAAAAAGTATGAGTAAGGTCAATCAAAACATATATCCGCAAGGGATCTAAATAGTTTGATTGCATTGCTAACGCTGGCTTTATCCTAAAGGATACCGCTCCGCATATGCTGGGCATATCGAACAGGTCAGTGACTATCCCAAGAGCGACCTATTTTACTCAAAACACATGGCAGAGCAGCCCGTGGGGGATGCTAGGTTTCCCCAGCTGATCCAACCACGTAAGAAGTTCAGAGCATTTTTCGCTACGGTTTCGATCATTTACGCTCTATTTTCTTCAATCTAGATGAATCTGAAACTAGTTTTCTTCAATCTCTACAGTTTTTATCCTGTACTTAGTTAATTTAGTTCTGGCTACAATATCCATAGGAGCGATCGCCTTAATTATCTCCCCGTTATTTCTGGCAAGCTTAGTTAGTCGCCCTCGAAAAAACTAGTCAGGTGCCAAGAGTAATCAACAGGTTTAGTAACAGTCGTACTATAATCGATAATTCTGCATCTAGCGCCGCAATTATTGTTTAATGATCAATAGTCAATCTGAATTAAATTCGATTCCCAAACAATCTCATCATGCCTTAGCCAACGAGCCTCTAGAATCTAATAATGGTGATTGGACAGTAGATGAGAGTGCCAAGCTCTACAATCTTACAGGCTGGGGAGAACCCTATTTTGCGATCAATCACCTGGGCAATGTTACAGTTGCCCCTCAAGGACTTTCAGGAAAAACTTTAGATCTGACTGAAATAGTTGAATCAGCAAAACAACGCGGCATCACTTTGCCTTTATTAATTCGTTTTCCTGAGATTTTGGCGGATCGGATCGCTAGGCTGCACGACTGTATGGCTCAGGCGATCGCCCGTTATGGCTATTTAGGACATTATCAGGGGGTTTTTCCGATTAAGTGCCACCAAAATCGTCATTTGATCGATACTATAGTCAATTATGGCAAACCGTATCAGTTTGGTTTGGAAGCTGGTTCTAAAGCTGAATTAATGATTGCCTTAGCTAGTTTAAATGTCTCATTTAATATCTCCCCAACTGAACAACCATTGTTAATGTGCAATGGCTATAAAGACAGTAAATATATTGAGACAGCCTTGCTGGCGACCAAGCTAGGACAAAAACCAATTTTAGTCATTGAACAACCTCAAGAACTAGATTTGGTCTTAGCCATCAGTCAAAAGTTAGCTATCGAGCCAATTATCGGCGTGCGGGCAAAGCTAGATACCAAAGGGATTGGACAATGGTCAAATACCACAGGAGAGCGGGCTAAATTTGGCTTGACCGTAGCGGAAATCCTTGAGGTAGTGAACCGCCTAAGTAAGATTGACAAGTTAGACTGTCTGCGACTATTACATTTTCATATTGGCTCACAAATATCGGCGATCGGGGTAATCAAAACTGCCATCCGCGAAGCCAGTCAAATCTATGTGCAGCTAGTAAAGCTAGGGGCAAATATGCAGTACCTGAACGTTGGGGGCGGTTTGGCGGTGGATTATGATGGTTCAAAAACCGATTTTCCTGCCTCAAAAAACTACAACATGCAAAATTATGCCAAACGACTCGGCGTATAAACGCCACCCGGCGGAGGCGTAGCCGGCAGTGTGATCCCCAATTCAATCAGGCGGGATTCAATTCTCACAACAGGGTCTCCAGGAATTTAATTTTGATCCGTCGCGCGGAAAGTGGCGTTTGCCGTAACTTAACATCATAGTCGGGCGGTCGCGAAACATACCAGTCAAGCCGAGTCGTTTGCGATTACCCGACCGATCGCTCTTTCATTTGTTGTTTGGCGCCAC
>CAVRWR010000193.1:0-10541 GCA_963724445.1 uncultured cyanobacterium
TACTATTCTTGGTTTATAGCTTAACCTTAAACAACTAATAACTAATTTAAGGATGAATCGTGCCATCAGGCATAACGGTTCCTTTCCAATTAACACCGTTTAAAACACTATTTTTTAAATTGGCTCCCCTCAAGTTAGCACCTCGCAAATATACATCAATTAAGCTAGCATTTTGGAGATTTACTTTTTCTAAATTAGCTTTAAACAGTGAAGCAAATCTGAAGCTGGCGTTCTGCAAATTAGCTCCCTGTAAGTTTGCTCCTGTTAGATTGGCAGAGCAAAAATCAATTTTGCTATCTTTTTGAGAATTAGTCAGGCTCAGTTGCGAGATGGTTGCTAGACTACTGTTACCTCTATCGGTATCTTTTAAAACTGCTCCAGCTAAAATAGCACTACGTAGGTTAGCCGAACGTAAGTTCGCCCCCTGTAAAGTTGCTTGCTCCAAGGTAGATTGCCGTAAACTACAGCCGCTCATGTCGGCTCGATTGAAGCTGGCGTAAGCAAGATTGGCATCAGTGAAATTAGCCTCACTTAAATCTGCACGAGTAAAATCTGCCCCGCTTAAGTCTACTCCTGTAAGATCTGCTCCGCTGAGATTTGCCCGACTGAGGTTTGCTCCACTTAAATTCGCCCTGGTCAGATTGGCATTACTCAAATCGGCATCAGCCAGATTAGCATTACGAAAAAAAGACTGGCTTAAATTAGCATTACTTAAATCTACTCTTGTCAAAGAAGCATTTTCTAAGTTAGCCCAGCTAAGATCGGCTCCCGCCAGATCGGCACTATTAAGATTTACGACCGCCATGTTAGTCTTAATCAATCGAGCATTGCTAAGGTTTGCACGACTAAAATTAGCTTTGGTTAAATTTGTACCGCTAAAATTCGCCCAGTCTAACTCAGTTCGACTAAAATCTATCTCGATTAGTTCAGCCTGCAATATTTGAATTTGACTGAGATTAGCACGACTAAAATCTCTGTTACCCTGTTGGTATAACAGTACTAGCTCTTCTGCATTCATTAAATTAAATCGCTATCTCAACAGCTTGCGGTAGGATGTTTACCTATAATTCCCGATCGCCACTCTAAAATAACAGTAAATTATGAAAGCATTCGATCTTTACTCATCAGTTTCTTTCAATTTCTTGGACTAACAGTTGCCATTCTGTCAAAACTTCGTGGGGAATTTTGAGTGCAAGTTCTTGATTATCTTTTAGGGGCGTTGATAACTTGAGTGTACCTTGAAATGATAGTTGAGCCATCATTGGAGTTAAGTCATATTGACCGACGTTGGGAGCAGGGGCAGATTGTTGATAAACATCCGTCGCCGAAAATATCTTGCCTTGAGAGGTTAAAATCTCTATAGATTGAGGATGATCGAAGGAGTTTACCCCAGGAAATCCCACTAGACGTAAAAAATAGATAGTAGAAGCACTCTGGCTATTATCAGGAAATAATACTACCTGCCAGGTATTACCATCACGATCTTTTAAAGAATCTTGAGCATGGTAGCGTAACACATTGGGAGCTTCATGATGTTGTCTCAAAAGTGCGATCGCTGGTGAGCAAACAATGCAAGAGCTGACGATGAAAATTATCGATAGAGTTAATCGCCAACTGAGGTGATATAGAATTTGTCGATAGGTTGTTTTCACAATTGATCCTAAATCCTGTTCGTAAATTGGTAATCTATATTTATACAAACAGTATTACAATACTAAACAAATTGCCTGACCAGAATAGCAATTAATTGCAAACTATTTTTACGTCAATAATATGCCAAACTTTCCTAAATTTCCTAATTTATTGAAAAGACCTACTGTCCTATTCAGTGTTCTGGGGATATATACATTAGTTGGTCTACCAATACTGGCTCAATCATATTATCCGCCAATGGTTTTCTTTCAGCCTTTGGCTTATCCAAATTACCCTCAAAGAAACGAAAATGGCAACCTAGTTGATACTTTAGCCAGCGGTAACAACTTCAAAAACTTAGTAGCTGAAGTTGAAGCGGCAGGTTTAACAGAAGAACTCAAACAACAGCAGCTTACAGTGCTTGCCCCTAGTGATGAGGCTTTTAATGCTTTACCCGATGAAGTTTTTGATAAATTTAGCGAGCCAGCCAACCGTCTTAAAGTCCTGCAATATCATCTCATATCAGGAAAAGTTACCCAAGAAGATATCAAACAGGGAAAAGTTAAAACTTTAGCAGGAGAGGCGATCGCAATTTCTCAGAACAATGGCAATCTGACCCTTAATAATGCTCAAACAACATTTCCTTCCACAGTAGCTACCAACGGAGTAATTATCGAGATTGATAAAGTATTACTTCCTCCAGACTTTTAAGATATAGAGGAGCTAACGCCTGAGTCTAGCTCCTCATTCTTGATCCCTCTAAAACTACTCCCAGTTACCCACTAAAACAAAAGGAGCCCAAAAGTGAGGATGATTAAACTTTTTGCCGTTCATCAAGGCAATCTGTGCTTGGCGGAGAACTTCAGCTTTATTGGCTTTGGTTGTCTCGGACTTTTGGAGCTGACGATAAAATTCACCCATAATCTGTGCCGTACTTTCGTCCACCACCGACCACAAGGTAGCTAAGGTACTTCTAGCACCAGCCTGAACTGCTACCCCAGCCAGTCCCAAAGTCGCACGAGGATCGCCACTGGCAGTTTCACAGGCGCTTAACACTAACAGTTCGATATCATTCTTACGAGTAAAGGTATCATCTCGCAGTAAATCATCTAAGTCTTTAATATTGATTTGACCATCCCAAGAAAGAATAAAAGTGTCTTCGGCTTTGGAACTAAATTTGGCATGGGTAGCTAAATGGACGATGGGAGAATCAGAAGCAGCAATTTTTTGTTTAATAGCGGCTTTAGTAAATTCACTGTTAAGTAATGAACTTTTAGTTAATCCAGCTTTTCTAATCGTTGCCAACTCTTCTGGTACTTCAGGTAAATCGCCAAAGTTACGGTGGGGTGCAAAATCTTGGCGGAGTTTGCTCAAGCCTCCCGTAATGGCATTTAATTTGATTGCGGTTAGGGGTTTGGGGTCTAATAATTGTAAGCCAGGGGTTAAAGCTAAAGCATATTTTTCTACCAGATATTGCTTGCCATCGTAGAGTATGGACATGGGAATGTTACGCAAACCACCATCTAAGACAAAAGCGATCGTTTTTACTTGGTTTTTCCTCAACTCTGCTTCTAAAGGCTGAATCACCCAGTTATACATCTGCTGATACTGAGGTAACAGGGATTCGACTGGAATGGCAGAAGATAAGAGGGATTGGTTAATTGCTTCTACCGCTGTTCCAAGTTCAGCCTGAGAGACATCACTGGTATACAATTTGGGTGGTTGATTAGGCAAGCTTAAGAGTATTTCTAACTCATCTTGCAAAATAATTGGATAAATCACCGCAGCCGTGGGGTCGATCGCATCAATTACTTGAGGATTAGCATCAATACAGGCTTCACGAAAGAAGTTATTTAATTGTGCTACCTGGAGTGATTCAACTACATCACGAGCTTGAATAAGTCTAGCTTGGCTGTCTGGTTTATTTCCTTGAGTATCGAGAACTTGGGCATACTTTACATCCAACTCTACTAGTTCGCGATAAACTGGCTCAACTTCATCGCGGAAGTTAAACTGAATTTCGGGGTTAATAGTGGCAATGTCACTGCGTAAAGATTGTAAAGCATCATAGGCTTTGGTATAGGAAGCGATCGCCTGGGGAGTATTGTCTAGCTTTTTTTCGATTCTTCCTAGCTGCCAGAAGTATTGATAGGCAATGTCTGAGGTATCATAACTAGAGATTAAATTGAGAGCCTGTTCGGTATAGATTTCCGCAGCAGGGTACTCGCCAATTATTTCGTTTAATCTGCCTAAACTACCCCAAGCATAAGCCTCAAGACGATTATCTCCCAGAGTCTTAGCGAGATCGGCAGCACCGACTAAAATTGGTCTAACTTCTTTAGCTGAAGGTGCAGCCACAGCAGGATCGTCTAGAGCAATTAGTTTGATTAAATTATGTCCATAATTGATGCGGGTATAAAGATGATCCCGATTAGTGGCTAAGTCTGTGTTGGTGATTTTAGGATAGAGCGATCGCCATAAAGGTTCGGCTTCTGACCATTTTTCCCGCTTGACCAAAAAATTTAGTTGATTTAGCTGCGCTTTGAGCTTAATAGCTGGTAATGATGAGATAGATGCAGCCTGACTATAGGCATCTGTCGCCTGTTGTTCGTATTGACGACGTTGACTCCGAACTTCTTCCCCTTCTGCTAGAGTTTGATAAGTATTACCAACGCTGAGATAAGTCGTTGCTATTTCCATCGGTGCATCCAACTTTTGCGCCGAACTTAAACTAGCTGCCAATATTTGTTCGGACTGTAGCGGTTGACCTGTTAGCAGTAGCAAATCCCCTAGACTTCTTAATGCCGATACCATAGTAGTTGATGGCTTTGAGGTCAACGGTTTAAGTTTATTTTTCAACTCTGCCGAATTTAACTGATTGAGCTGCTTACAGTTGGTAACACCATCCCAAGATATCGCATTTAACAAACGTTTACAGGCGCGGGGATATAAGCCTAAATCCTGTAAAGCCTGAGCCTGATTGAAATTATTTTGCTCTAGGGCTGCGGAAATATCTAGCGTTTGATAAATTTCGGCTGCTTGTTGCCAAGTTTCAATCGCCTCTGCCGACTTTCCTCGTTCTCGCTGTAGTTTTCCTTGAATATCTAGAGTCTGAGCTAAAACCAGTGAATCCTTTTCCCCTGATGAATCTAGTAACTTGAGACTTTCGGCGATCGCCTTATCTGCCTCATCCCATTGTCCTAACTGCTGCTGAGTTAAAGATAAATTACTTAAAGCCATTGCCTGATTTTTACTATCTCCCAGCTTAGTAAAACCCTCAGCAGCCTGTTGCCATAGAGGTAAAGCCGTTTCAAACTGTCCCTGTTGATATGATGCTTGCGCTTGTTTCACTAACTGACTGGGATTAGGTTGAGCTTGAACAATAGGAGTCGGCGCAGAGACTTCGGCTACCACAGGAGGAATAGCGATCGCCAGAAGAAATAAGAAAATCAATAAGAAGAAAGACTGTTTTTTGTTTCTGCTTTTTTTACCAAAAGGATTTTGTTTCATGATTTAGAGAAAGGGGCTTGGCGAAGTATAACTAAAGGCGATCGCTTTTAAAAAATATCGAAACCAGAGTTAAAAGGGTTACGAAAGTGGAGAGTTAAGAAGTTTGATAAATACATAATTTTCTCTTGCTATTCTGATGAGTTGATAGAAATAATTCGTATACTCTATGCTGGAAGAGATATATCAGCGATTCTTTAAAGCTGAAGCGGAACAAGCGTTTGATATCTGTTGGGGCGATCGCTTTATTTCAGTATCAGTATTAGAATAAGCAGTTAGAGTTACCTCACCGCGATCGTTAAACACCCAGCCCATTGCTGGTAAGGCTTCGGATATTTGATTCTCTGAATTAGGCTTACTTGTTTGCACTGCTTCTCCTTGTCTCCCCGTCCCCTTGTCCCTTCGTCCTGACAATGGTTCAACTAAACCCACCCGTACTTCATTGCTGTTAAGACTATTAGTAGGAGAGGGCGGTAAACCACCTTTGCCTGTCACGATAAATTCACTACCTACCCCCTTCTGACAGGGATTCTGCGAAATCTGGTCAGTCGCATCGCCAACAGACTCAGGGAGGTTAATCAAACCAGTGGTGGGGTCTACTGCGGGGTTATTGATATCAACCGTGCCATCTAAACCATTGGCTTGAGAACTGGCGTTAATGTCATTAGTTATAGGATTTAAAGGACGTTCTTCTAGTCCAAAAATCGCCTGGGTATTAATTCTAATTCTCTCCGCCGTTTCCTTGTGCTTCGTCTAGCAATAATATCGTTATCTTGACTTGGGAAAAGCCAAAATAAATCCATCATTAGCATTGATGGTAACATTACCACCTCTTGCATTTTCTAGAGCGCGAGCGGAGATAAAACTATTGTTTTGTAAGGTAATGTCTTCGGCAACAGTCAAATCTATATTGGCGCTGTCTCCTTCTGCAAATTGAGTAGCAGCTTCTATCCTACCTTTATTGTTTAGATTAATAGAATTAGCTTCTATACTAATATTTCCTGGCTCTCCCGTTCCGTCACGAAAAACATTTAAGCTATCAAAATTGCTTGCTTCTATGGTTCCACCATTTTGAATAGTAAGTTGATTAGTAGAAATTTTTGCATTTCCACTATTACCTTGGCTGACTAGCGCATCAACTACTATACCGCTACGGAAGCGTTCTGAAAATCCGCTAATAAAGATTGACTTAGCAGCATTAATGGTCAAATTTCCAGCATTTCCCTTACCTAACGTAGTAGCGGAAACTCGACCGCTGTTAGTTAAAGATAAATTATTTGTTGTAACAGTTACATCTCCAGCATTACCTACTGCGCCTTCACCATTAACTACACTAGTAATGGCACTAGGAAATCCTTCTGGAGCTTTACCGTTAATAATAATACTATCACTAGCCAAAATTTCAACTGTTCCTGCATCTTTTTGAGCTCCAGTTTCAACATTGGAAGCAATTCGTCCTCCGCAATCCAAAAGCAAAGATTCTGCTACAACAAAAATATTGCCTCCGTTCCCTGCTCCAAAAGTACCAGCACTAATTATTGCCCCATTGGATAAGCCTAACTGTTCTACTATATATTGTTCGCTACCAATATTTATGTTTCCCCCTTGTCCTGTGGATTATTTGCCGACTTCGGCAAATAATCCACTAAAAGAATCTCCTGACCCATTAATATCAATATTGTTCGCGAAAACAGATAAATTTCCTGCATTTCCTTCGCCAAAAGTATTAGCTACAATTTGCGCTCCGTTATCAAGAATTAACTGTTGTACGGGAAATTGTTCATTACCAACTAAAATATTTCCACCTTTGCCTGTTGCGCCTAGTTGTACTGATGCAAATAATCCAGTTAAGATGCCATCATCTCCACCATTAAATTCAATATTATTAGAAAAAATGTTAATATCACCTGCATCTCCACTGCTAAAAACGTTGCTTAAAACTTGAGAACCATTAGTTAATGACACTGAATTGGCTGTGATATTAATATCGCCACCCTGACGTACTTTAGTGAAGCCTTCAGCTAGTACATCTGATAGTAATTCGACTGTAGTTCTTATGCTGGTTGAAGTTCCGTTCTCATTACCTTCAAAGGAAACCTGTCCTCCTGCGTTAATGTTCACGTTTCCCGCATTTCCCTGACCAGCAGTAGACGAAAGTAGTTGAGAATTGCTACTTAACACAAAGCTATCACTAACCTTGATATTAATATTTCCCGCATTTGCCAGACTATCATTAGTAGCTTGACCCTCAGTAGATGTAACAAATCTAGTACCATCGCTCAGCGATAGAGTACGTCCTGTTACAGTAATGTCTCCACTGCTACCTGAACTGATTCGAGGTATGCCAAGAATATCACCTAGTTCAAGTAATTCTGGACTTGCTTCTAGAAAAGGTGCAATAGCAGCAACTGAAGTTCCGACAAGAGTAGTAGGATTTTCAAAAGTAATTTCGGCGTTTGGAGCGTTGATTACAATATTGCCAGCATTTCCGTTACCGAAACCAGTTGATTGAAACTGTGAAATTCCACTTACTGTAATTGAATCATCAGCCTCAATACGAAGATTTCCTGTATCACCGTTACCTATAGTTGAAAGCAATATGCTAGCGTCAGAAATAGACAAAGCAGATGTTTGAATAGAGACATCTCCACCATTTCCCGTTGCTGTAGCTCCTACAGCACTCAAAACTCCACTGGAATTAACGCCGTTACCTATAAATGAAACTGATTCTTGAGCATTAATATTTATTTGACCTGCATCGCCTACACCGCTCGTTACTGAGCTAATGGTAAAGTTACCATTTCCTTCAAAAGTATTGGAGTTGAAAAGAATATTTCCTGCGCTTCCTTGAGTTGTTATTCCAACTAATAAATCTCCCGCTTGAATATTACCAACTTGATTAGTAATCTCACTAGCATCACTTGTTGAACTAGCAATTCTAATATTTTCCTTCGCATCAAGGATAATATCTCCTCCCTGAGAATTGGGTAGCTGTGAACCTTCAAAGATTCCCGCAAATAAACCACTTCCTTCGAGTATTTCAATATTATTGGCAGTAATCGCGATATCTCCACCACCACTTCCCGACACTAGAAAACCTGCATTATTAATCAAAGAAATATTTGCTCGTGCTAAATCATCGGGAAAACTGAAGCTAATATTATCATCCTCGAAATTTATTCCTATCGTTCCTGACTCCCCTGCTGCACCTAACTCAATTCTGCCTCCGACTGCAACTATTCCACCGCCATCAGCCGTAATATCTCCCCCAGCAAGTGCGAAACTTTTTCTATCTGGAACTCTCAAACCAAACAAATTATCATCAAAAGAAGGTGCTGGATCGAAATCTGCCGAACCTGGAGGCTGCTTTTCGATAGTTATAGGAGAGGGATTATCCCGAAACCTCGCACCAATTGGAATACTCACCTCTAACAACGGTGGTGCTTGAGGATCGACAGCGCTAAATTCTGTATTGCCTTCAAACAACAAACTATCGGCAGTAGAAGCAAAAAACGAACCACCTAGATTTAAGCTGGCATTCTCACCAAAGATAATATCGTTAGGATTGATTAAAAATAAATTCGCCGTACCGTTAGCACCTAACAACCCGTCGATAGACGAAATACTGCTACCCGTTACCCGACTGAAGATATTGGCAATATCCCCTGCATTGTTAAAGACAGCCGAACCCAATGTAGGGACAGAAAACTCATTGAAGCTATGAAATAGATTATCGCCAACGCGATCGCCTTGCTCAATCGAAAAATTATTCCCATTCTGATTTACTGTTGTCGATGTCGTACCGTCGGGGGTAACTTGACCCTGTGCAGCAATAGGAATTAAGCAACCAAGAGTCGATAAAGGAAAGAGATTGAGCCAATGTTTAGTTTTCATAGTTATTGGTGTTTGAGTGTTGTTTTGTCCCCTAAATCCCCCAATTTTGCGGGACTTCTGGTTGATAGATTTGGAATTAAAATTCAACATTTGAAAGTGCGATCGCCCAAACTTGGAAGACTAGGAGGTTTAAAAAGGAGTGTAATTAATTGAGAAATAAATTCCATCCTCTTGCAAAGTGCGATCGCTATTTTCGACATCCGTTAGAGGAATACCATAGTCAAGACGAGCATTTAGCTTATCTGCCATTTGCCACTGTAAACCAAGACCAAGACCCAGTAAAAAATTCTCTGCGGGGTTATCATCGCTATTGTCATTCCAACCGACACCAAGATCGAAAAATGGGGCAAGAGATAGGGAACTTTGTCTGGATGCGGTTTGATAAACGGGAAAGCGTACTTCAGCCGAGGTAAAAAAACCATTATCTGTTAACAGAGCATCCTGGCGATAACCCCGCACGCTTTGTATTCCCCCAACGCTAAACTGTTCTAGAGGAACTAAGCTACTAGTGGCTAATTGCAGATCCGATCGCAAAAGTAATAGATTATTCTGTCCCAAACGCCTCACATACTGTCCTTGTCCCCGCCAAGCGAAAAAACGACTATCGGGAATCGGATCTTCATTGATCGAGGAATCTAAGATGTCTAGTCCAACATTAAATTGCGATCGCAGAGCAAATACGTCCTGTAGGGTTCGTTTGGTATATTCCTGATTAAATCTCAGGGCGGAAATGCGAGTTTCTCCGTTAGTATCGGCACCAGGAGATAGGTCAAAATTGACCCCGCCAACTTCAGTATTACTTTCCTGACGAGTACCCGATAGCCCCACGGCTATTTCTGTGGTGGGAGTACGATATACTGGCTGGCGTACCCCAAATTCCAAGTTAAAGGAGTCGCCTACGATATCGGCGCGATCGAATGGTTCTTCTACTACTTCGGTAGATGTCACACCACCACGAATATCTACCGTGGTATTCCTGGCGGTTATAGGTACTGAATAACTCAAATCTACGGCATTACTACCGTTGGTATTGACATATTCTCCGCCCAGGCGATCGCCAAAACCTAAAAGATTTTGCTCGTTAATCCTGATTCCTCTACGCCAAGTACCGACACTGGGGGCGCGGGCATTATCGGTAAAGAACTCGGTAAAGAAGTGATCGGCTTCGGTGACGTTGAGTTCTAGAACGCTATTTTCGGGACGAGTACCCGCAGCCAACTCCGCTGAGATGTTGGCGATTAAAGGGTCTAGCTGTAAGATTTGCAGTTGTTCGAGGAGCTTTTCTCGTTCTAGGGGTTGAGATATTCCCTGCTGAATGCGGCTACGAATATATCCAGGCTTGAGCCGATCTAATCCCGTAATTTCAATATTTTCAATTCCCCCTTCCACTACCTGAATCGTCACTATCGCACCATCTTGGGCAAAAGTTTGATTGGCAGGAATAAACGCCCCTGAATTAATATAGCAAGGTTGAGAACCATTTCCCTGACACCCTGCGGTATATAGAT
>CAVRWR010000194.1:0-8714 GCA_963724445.1 uncultured cyanobacterium
TTGTACCAGTATATGAAAAGCAAGCTCTAGATTCCCCCCAGCAAAAAACTCTCAACCAGCTTTTGAACCGTCTAGAAACTAATTTACCAGCTCAACAACGGGAAAATAATCAATATCAAGTTTTGTACATACCTGAAGATACGGTAAATGCGATCGCTATTCCTGGAAACAGAGTGATTATCTATCGAGGACTTTTAAAAGAGATTAGTGCCGAAAATGAATTGATGATGATCTTAGGACACGAATTGGGACATTTCGCTCATCGAGATCATTTACGGGGTTTGGGAAATGTTTTGCTGCTAAGAATAACAATTTCCTATTTCTTGGGGGATGCCAGCATGGTTAAATCGATAATCGCTACAATGCTAAAGGCAGTAGGCAATGCTCAATATTCTCAAAAGCAAGAAAAGCAAGCCGATAAATTTGGCTTGATGCTGTTAGATAAAACCTATGGTCAAGTGGCAGGAGCAAAGGAATTTTTTACGAAACTTAGTACCAAACAGCAGAGCAACTTTGACTTTCTAGCATCTCATCCCGCCCCTGCCAAAAGAGTAAAAGAAATAAACCAACTAATCAAAGAGAATAAATATACTTTAGGTTCTCTTTCACCCTTGCCAGAAACTTTGAAATTAGAATAATTAGACCTAAGGTGATTTTTTTAAAAGAAATTACCATTTAAAATGGCTGAATCAAGATATCCCATTTGGGTAAAAGTGGATTTCGCTGTAATCTAGACTCCACTTGTTTCATGGCTTTCTTGGTTAGAGAAATCCCTTTTTGGTAAATAGTTTTACTTAAGGTCAAGATTGGATGCAGCCCTTTCCAAGTCATACTTGAAGCCCATGACAGCATGACTTCAACATCAACCAGTTTGGCTCCATTCCAATGCTGTTCGAGAATACCCCAACAACGTTCTATGGGATTGTATTTACTATGGTAAGGAGGGTAGTAAAGCAATTGAACTGGTATATTGATTTGCTCAACCAACTCAACCATCCTGTTTAAAAATTGAGTTCGCACTCCACTACTTTCGGGACCATTATCTACTTTAATTTGTATCAGTTCGGTGTCCTGTTTTTGTTCTGGTGTAATTGTCTTCCACCACTCAATTAGGCTATCAACAATAAAATCGCTGGTTTTATAAGAACTACCAAAGTTAATGTACAGTTGCCCATTGTCTTCATCCACAATGCCACAGGGAGTATATTTTTCTGTGCATCCCATATCATGGTCTCCAGCTTGATGATCTCCTCTGGTTTTTCCCCCACTTTCCGCCAATCCTACCTCTATATTTTGTCTTCCCCAACCGAACACTGTTTCTGCCAATCTTGCCTTACCTTGGCAATATTTCAGTGCCATCTCCGCTTGAAAACCGCGACGTTTTGCGCCATCAATTTTCGATGCTGCCAGTCTTAGGTCTTCAATTTGCGATAACGTTAACAATTTAGTTGAGTTAGTTGAAACTAATCCCTCCAAATGCTTGCTCCTATTTCCTTAATCATCAAGATTATAATTTTACCTCTATCGGTAAATTCTTTCTTGGAAATCACCTAAGTACAGATACCGTCTTAAAAATCAAGCAATCTGAGCTTCTTACATGGTTGGATTGGCTGGGGAAACCCCAGCATCCCCCATGCGCTTTTCTGCTCAAACTAACTGTTAACAAAATGCGCTCGCAGTTTTGGTAGGATCATTCCTAGCAACTTCCATAGCTTCATTGAGCGTCCGTTATCGGATTAGTCGCACCAGAATTTGAGAGTTTTTCAAAGATTGGACTAACACCGAATTGAGTATCGGAACGATAGATAGATGTATCCGAGAGGCGGGAATTGCTTGTGTCTCATTTGATTCGTAAACTGCTGACAGGTCTTAGCTAAAGCTCGACAAGGAATTCGGTCCACCACCATTTCCTGTTGGCAGTTAATTCCTGGACATTGCTAGAGATCACTGTGTCTCAAGTTTTCCTGGCTTTTTCAGAGGGTGAAATGAACGGTTACATCTCGCTTTTGGAATTAAAGTTTTGATTATTTCCCATTGCGACGCGGAGCTAGTCCTTTAGGGCAACGCAATGACTCACCAACCTACTACAGAAAATTTAGGCATTTTATGTTTAATTAAGTAGAGCTACTTAATTGATTTAAGTGCCAGTTATCAACGTGTAGCTGTAGCTGGGGAAAGAACTGTTGAAAGTCTTGTTCTAAGCTGAGATAGTTATCCAATAGTTCATCAACGGCTGGAGTTAAATCATAGGATCTTTTGTTGCGTCGATTTAATCGCCAAGATATTCTAGCTAGAGTATTTTCAATTCCTGATAAAGTACTATAGGTCACTAGCCAATCTTCTTCTACAAGACGCTGAATAACCTCTTGAGCATAAAGAGGAAGGAATTTTAAGTGACCCGACCAAGAAGCATAGGTAGTAGTAGTAAATTCAGCTAAAGGTATGTTGGCATAATCTTGCCAGTTGTTTGCCAAAATATAGTCATAAAAAATATCAATTAAGATTCCTGCAAACCGACGATACTTCGGGTCAATTCTTTCTTTACTGAATTTAGTGATGAGATGCTGATCGGTAAAAATATCAATCGCCTGATGACATTCAATTCCTTTCTGCAACCCAGGACTTAAAGCTTTTCTGGCTTCTCCTTTGACTAGATCTCCTAGTAAATTTCCCAGACTAGCTTCAGGATTGGATTCGGCTAATAGTAGATGTGCTAGCCAGTTCATATATTGCAGTTGCACATAGATGGTTAAGATAGAACTCGGAAATAATGATTAATTTGCGATCGCCAATTTATGCTCTAAAAACATTATATTGTTTAGCAATCTCTTTGAGATAAACCTGAAATAGAAAAGTAAAACCTCAATCAAGTTCAACGCTTTTTATTGCTTTCTGTCTTTGAAACACTAAGAACAAAGCTAAAGCAATTATTCCCAGCAAGATCCAAAGATCGGGTTCAGGCACTCCAGAAACTTCATTACTTTCAAAGGGATTGAAAGGTGTTTCCAACTGTTCTACCCCTGTTTCTACTTCACGATCAAAGCGATCGCTTTTTGCTTCGGCAGCCTTTAATTGCTCCCTCTGTTGGTCGTTAACCAAGACAATCATCGAGGAATAGGGCGTCACAATGTCGTAATTTTTTGCTACCTGATGAATTGTATCTAATTCCCTTAATGACAGCTTATCTTTGCCTTTTTGAGCTAGTTGAGAGACAAGCTGACGGGCAGCAATGGGTTCTAGTCCGTTATCAGAAATAGTTGCCGAGTCAGATTTACTTACTGTCCAGCTATAGCCATCCACTACCGATGCATTTATAGCTTCTTCTGTAGCTAGACGTTTTAGCACCGTTTCTATATCCTTTGCCACACCACCATTACTATTTTGGATTGCTTCAAGAGTAGCATCTGCATAAGCCCTAGGCAGTTCACCTCCTAAATGCACCATCCACAAAGGAGCAGTCATTTCAGGCAGTTCTTGTTTATCTTTGGATAATTCGTAACTACCTTCGTCGGTTAAGAGAAAAACCGCATCGTAGTCGCGATCGTCTTTTATTGTTTGAAACTGTTTGAGCATCTCGTCAGTTTGCAGTGAACCGTAAAAAGTCAGCTTATCGACAATTGAGCTATCAAAATCTTCTATAAATCTAACGTTATCGGAATTGTCATCTGTAAGATACATATCAACATCGTTGAATGCCATAACTTCTGCATAATTTCTCAGCCAATAAATCAATTTGGCAATTTCTTCTTTTTGCTTGCTCATACTATAAGAAGTATCGAGAATTAAAGCATATGATTTGAGCTCTGGCAGTGAATAATCCTTTTGACTTAATAGTTTAACGGCAATGCTATGGCCGTCTTGTAAATTGAGCTGATCGGCACCGCTGTTTGAAGTATTCTGTTTTCCTGCAAAATCTTCCAACCAAATATTGCCAGACAATCTTTGCGCTTTACCATCGCGGAGTCGTTTGGTCTGTCTAGTCCAATAGATATTACGTTTCTCAGCAAGCTTCGGTAATGCCCAACCCTGTTCTTGCTGCATCACCTTATAAGTTAACCACAGGTGCATTTTGGGAGTCTCAAATTTGACTCCGTTTCTACTAATATTACGTCTGGGAGGAACAGGAAATGCTCTCAGGCGATATTGTCCTGGTCCTACTTGTTCGAGTAAGGCAGGATCTACTGGACGTGTACGTCTAACTTGAGCATTATAGACTTCTTGTGCTGCCCCTCTAGGGGCTACCTGATAGGCAAAACGCCGAGCCAATTCCTCAGTTTCTCCCAGCCATAAGCCTGTAATAGCAGCGCTTTCGGGTAAAGAAAAATAATAAAGAATCTCTTCGACATCGTTAGTTTGATTCTCGTAGACTTCATGAATTTCAATATCTGCCCAACTTCCATGAGGATTAATATTTACTTCTTGTTTAGCCAACCAAACTTTCTTTTGGTCGATATTTAATAATCCTGCTTTTGCTTGGTCTACTATGGCAGTAGACTGAATAGCATGACGTACTGCGGCACGCTCGGCTTTTTGGATCGGTGCATCAAAAAATTCTGCGTAAAGCTCTGCCGATTTATCGATATCCCCGCGAGAACCCTGGTAGAGAAATGGCGCAAGCAGTTGATTGTAGCGATTTTGAACAAAATGAGAAACGGGTTCGGGTAATTTTAGATCATTGTACATCTGGTATATATGATCGTTATCTTCTCTGGTACTCAAATAACGATAGGGATAGAGATTGGCGTTGATCAATCCTTGACGAATTTTGTTAGAAGAAGCTAGTAATTCTTGTCTATTGACAGGATGTTCTAATAACTCAAACGCCTTAACCTGGGGTTGCTGATTGAAGACATTGAACATAATCAGCCAGATCCCAACCACGGCTACTCCTACCTGAATCACTTTCTTTTTACTGTGCTGCTGAGCAAAAGCCTGAATAATCTTTTTACCAGAGTTGAGATAAAGATTAGTAATTACAAAGGGCATACCAACAAATAAAGTAATACTAAAGCCAAACAGGAGCATAAATAATAAGCCCATGATGGAAAACCAGAACCATTCTCCTGTATAAGTTAGACTTGACCAAAATCCTTCAACCCAGCCAAAAGAAAAAACCCAAACAACAGAATGGTAGATGCCTGCAAGTATATAAGCAGCTACAGGTAGGGCATAGAAAAGTAATACTGCCCCTAGATATACTCCAGTAAATAGCATCAGAGTATGGGTAATCAACTGCACCCAAGAGAACACTTTACGGTTTGCTTGATATCCCTGTAAAACCTCGATCGCAAATGCCACAATACAGACCAGTAAAGTACCCAAAATTAAGGTGCTAGCAAAGGTTAATTCTCGAATCAGAAACAGACGTACCAAACACCAAGTAACCAAGGGTGCTTCTACACCATAAAACCAGCGCATTAGTTTTGCAGGCTGTTTGCTCAGATACTTTAAGCCGTAAATAGTACAGGCTGTCGGGACAGCAATTAAAGCTAGTAGAGTTAAGGCAAAATCCAGAGGGATAGTACCTTCAAAGGTAGCGACAATCAACCACACACCAATGAATGGCAAAATTCCGCAGTAAACAACGGTGAGAAAGATTAGGTTCCAACCCCAAAAGATGATTTGGTAGAAGACATTACGCAATAATCTTATATTTTCCATTATTTATAAATTTATAATTTCTACAGCAATTATTTATAGAGACGTAGTGTGTTATGTCTGAGCGATCGCTAAGTGTTAAAGTAGTTGTGATTAATAGTTTGGTAGATCGTATTGCTGAAGTTTTTAATTCGATCGCTGTCAGGATTTTCCCTGTTGTCAAACAGCACCGATACTAATACCCAAGTCTTGTGGCGATGAGCAAGATGATCCCAGATCCGAGAGACAAAATCATCGGTAGTTCCTTGAGCAGATTGAAACCAATAGACTGCCGAAAGTTTGCCGTTTTGCAGTGATAACCAGCGGGCATTGATTGTATTATTAATTAGGGTTGAGTTCATTGAATCTACCTGGAATCCATTGCCCAAAAAACATAATTCAGGGGGATGATGAGACTGCCAGGTATTGCTAGCCACCATCAACATCGATCCTGATAGATCATTAGATTGAAACCTTAATTTCTCTACGACAGGATTTGCTGGGTTATTAAAGAATTTAACTTCAGCGGGGGTCAGTGCCAAACTTTCTGTCGCGATCTCTGGCGGTAAATCAATTGAATGTAAAGTAACCCGATCTAGCTGCAATGGCTGAAACTGCCCAATAATTCCTAAAGTTATGACAATTGCTACAATCGAGCTAGTATTTGCTTTAATATTATTTGCTTTTTTTCCTTGGATAGTTGGTAATTTCTCTAAATTATGAGGAACTTTTTGCAATAAAATCCAGGTCAAACCACTGGCAATGATAAAACCAATGATACCCAAAGGTAGGTGAAGAATATCGGCAACTTGCCGTTGTTGTAAGACTTCGATCGCGATGACTAAGATCAATACTCGAATAATATTTGCGGTGATTAAAAATAATAAATTGGCGATCGCAACTAGCAACCAGCGAAATCCCAACTGACGATTTTCCAACCAGGTAGCACCTAAAAGAAATACTGTTCCAGTCCATAGACTTTTCATTCCGCTACAGGGTAAATCCACCTGGGCAATCCCGTTTTCCATCACGATAATGTCGTGAGAGGAAACGGCACTAAGATGAAAGTCGGATAATGCCTGTGCCACTGCATGAGCGGTAATTACCCTGACAGGAAATCCCAAGCCGCTATCAAATGCCACGAGAAAAGGAATTATACAGGCGGTGATAGTCGCCAGGCTCAAACCTTTGTGCCAAGAGCTGGGAGAAATAAATAAACCCAGTAAACCATAGCTACCTAAAATGAAACACAATAAAATTAGCTGCGGAATATTCAGCGACCATTTTAAAATAATCGCGCCTAATTCTCCAGCCAGCATCAGCAGGAAAGGATAGATCCTAAATCGCAGCTCAAGTGATGCCGATTTGGTAAAATCAGTGCGGATTAACTGCACGAACAGGGCGATTAAGCCAATACTTAATAAAATTAAATTTAAAGAATTAGTAAATTTCAATGATTCAATAAACCACTGATATGTCCAAATATTTCCTAATAACCAGGCAGAAATCAAGAGACTAATCTGAAAATGATTCTGCTGTTTAAAAATCGGTTTGCTAATCATAGCTCATTGCCAATATGTAGAGTTTTCACGAGTTAACATAATCGTGATGACTACTATTGTAGTTTTTTATAATTAACAATGACCACTTTAGATATAAGTAGAACGAGAAATCAGTGATTTGTCTCTTATATCAAAATGAATTAGACCAAGTTAACCAAGGTTTGAATATTTAATTTGATAAGGTATTTCTTCTACAGGCAAAGACTCGCCATCGAGATTGTCATAGATGAGCTGAAGCCTCCTTTCTCCCGCATACTTAATTAGCTTGCCACTGTAAAATTCAGCTCTTGTTCCCATACTTTGGATTCGCACCTTGCCGTTAAACACTGTTGCTCTTGCTAAATAAATTACTAGGTCATCCCTAGAAGGACGATTAACGGTAGTACTAGCAGTCAAATGAGCCACCCCTCGTTCATCGATTTCTTGGGTCATTGCCATTGCCGTATTGCGGATACCCCGAATTGCTACGATTGCCGCAGCTACCGCCATGGTGATATCGATACCTCTTTCGGTAACAATTTTTTGGGTAGAAAGAAATTGAAAGTTTTTCTCTCCCAAGTCATCTCTAATCCGACGATGAATCATATTATGGGGATGATAGTTAGATAATGCACCCACAATTGCGCCACAGGCATTGCGGGGTTCTCTCCAGGGAGATTCGCGAGTCTTACCATAGATGCGCCGTTCTCCCTCTTCTAAACGTCCTACGTGGGTTTTTAGATCCGTTGCCACCAGTACTATGGACTGAGAATTGCCTTCGTATAATCTACGGCGTAATGGTTCGTCCATCTGATGCGCTACGGTGACATGAGCTAGAGTAGCTCCGTTATCTGTCCCACCTCCTGCGGGGAAAAATGCCTCTAGCTTAAGTTCGCCAATTTCTGACAAGGTAGCAAAGCGCGACGCTACTACATCTCGATAACGTTTAGTCACTTCTCCCTGATGGATGCGATCGCCGCAGTTAGTATATGCCAGAGTAGTAACCACGCTGGGTAAGCTCAAGTCGGCACCACAGATATGTATATCAGTATGACTGGATGCGGCAAACTGTAGTTCGTCTCTAAGTATCTGCAAGCCGTTGATTAGGGCATAGCGATCGCTGACAATTTCGTTTAAGTAATTATGATAAGCATTTCTTTCCATGCCAAAGCTGGCGGGAAGTTGCCAAAACTGATCGATTCGTTTCTGGGCAGAGTCAGCATCAAAAGCAATAGACATAAGTTTGAGTTAACAGTTATTTTGCCATCAGACCATTTTAAGTCTTTGTTTATTTCTTCGGCGGAATGTATAATTTCTCTTGACCCAGAATTTTCCAAATTAAAGGCGATCGCACCAGACAGATCGAGCAGAATAAGATCAGAACTACAGTTGTTCTTAATTTATTATCGAGACTTAGCTCTAAATCCCCCAGATAATGGGAACCTAAAAGCACAGTATGACCTACGGCAAAAATTATTGCAGGAACATTTAATAGATGAATTTTGCGCCAGCGTTGACCTAAACTTTTTTGCAGGC
>CAVRWR010000195.1:0-6210 GCA_963724445.1 uncultured cyanobacterium
CTTACTCTGCGCCTTAATTGATAACTGGAGACTTAAAGCGATCGCGATCGCCATAAAGCATTTCCCATAACGCCTCATTTTCAAACTTCTACCTCTCGCTGGCGCAAACAATATAGAACTAACAGGCAAAATAAACCCGTCCCTACTAAATACTTAATCGGGCTAGGAATTAAAGGACTAGGGGAAAAAAAGCCCTCAATTGTTCCCGCAATAATTAGCATTGGCACAATCCCCAAGGTAAGCTGGGCTGCTTTAATACCATTTAATTTCAAGGCATCAATGCGCTTATATTGACCAGGAAAGATCATGGCTTTGCCGAGCAACAAACCTGCACCACCAGCGAGAAAGATCGCGGGTAACTCTAGGGAACCATGGGGAAAGACAAATGCCCAAAAGGGATAAGCCAGATTATTTTTACCCACTAAGGTGGCTATCGCACCAATATGTAAACCATTGTTCGCCATACTAAAAATCGTCAATAGCCCTGCGGTAATCCCTCCAGCGATCGCGCCAAAGCAGACCGAAAGATTGTTAATGGTAATGCTGCTAGAGGCTAAAGGTTCAATCCCCACAATCGAACCCATCCAGAGTTTCCCATCTTCTTCAACCATTTGAATTATATTATCGGGGACGGTAATGGCAATAAAAGTTGGATCTTGCCAACCATACCACCAGGCAATTATCGCAGTTAAGCAAAAAATTCCTGTGGCGATCGCAATATAGCTCCAAGTATCTTGTACTACTTGAGGAAATCCCCAGCGATAAAATTCTTTAACCTGTTGCCATTCCTGACGCTGAGAACCTTGATAAATTTGGTTGTAACCACGGGCAGTCAGCTTTTGTAAATCCTGGGTTAGAATATTGCCGACTTTATGGGTACGCGCCCTGGCTAAATCTGCTGATACTGAACGATATAGACTGGCTAAATCTTTGATTTCATTAGCAGATAGAGTTTTGACCCCCTGTTCTGCCTGCTGTAGCAATGCGTCCAAACGCTTCCAGTTTGGTTCTCTTCTGGCAATCCAACGTTGAACATTCATGAAATTATCGAGAAAACTAGCTCAGTTATAGCAAAAAGATCGAAAAACTAGAAATTTTTCTTGATTGTGGAGAGTGTTAACGGCTGGCTATTCCCCTGTTTGAATTAATGTTTGAACTATACGATCATAATCAAGTTTAATCAGGCGATCGCCTTCGGAAAAATAGCGATCGTCATGACTAACAGCAATTACAGTTAGGACTTACGCAAAACTCATCTCAAACGTTTTAATTGACGATCGCGATATTATTTGAAGTCAAAAACTAATAGTTTATGCCTTATTGTTTAATTTTGCGATCGCCTCTTGCCAACGAGGAATATGTTCAGTCTCCCAGGTATGAGATTGATTTAATCCTAGTCCTGGGGAATCTTGCATCGATTTTAGATGCGCTCCCGTATTACGAAAAGCCATCATCTTGTCTCGATCTTGCCATACAGTTAAAGTTCTAAAATCTCTAATCCGAATCTTAAGAGAAATCAAACCAGTAGAATTTGTCGCTTGATATATTGATTTCAAGGAGAGAATTGAAAACATTACAAAAGCAGGTATTTCTTTGAGGGTATATTTTGTGGTGGAAGCAATCATCTTAGGTTAATTGTTCTGGCAGTTATCGATGTTCATCTTACAGTTGCCAGCGCGATTTCTGCCTGCGAGCGATCGCCAATAAACTCCAACTTGAATGCTTACATTGAGCGTCTTATGTCTCAGAAGAAACTACTTCTGACTGCGATTTTTTTTGATTACCAGTGGTTTTTTTGGCATTTTTAGTCTTCTTCGCTGGAATAACAGATTCAAGTGGTTGGGCATCTATTTCAATAGGTTCGTTGATTTCTCGATCAAAAGTCAGCTTGTCATCCACGCAATCCACAATAATCTTATCCCCTGCGGTAAAGGTATTATCCAAAATCATCGTGGCAATCGGATTTTGTAACTCCCTTCTAATTGCCCGTTTGAGGGGACGCGCACCATAAGCAGGATCGTAGCCAATGGTAACAATTCGCTCTTGGGCTGCGGGAGATAATTCAATAGCTATTTTTTGGTCTTCTAGTAACCGTTGAATACCCTGAATTTGAATAGTGACAATCTCTTTTAACTCTGATTTTTTCAAGCCGTGGAAAATGATCAGATCGTCGATACGATTAAGAAATTCGGGACGGAAATGACTTCTTAGAGCCTTAGTTACCTGATTTTGAATTTGGGCATAATCTCGATCTTCTCCTTTGACGTTGAGGATATGCTCACTACCGATATTAGCTAGTCATGACGATAATGGAGTTACGAAAGTCTACTACTCGTCCCTGAGAATCAGTAATTCTGCCGTCATCTAGTACCTGAAGCAAGATATTAAATACGTCCTTGTGAGCTTTTTCCACCTCGTCTAACAGCACCACGCAATAAGGACGACGACGCACTGCTTCGGTTAACTGTCCTCCTTCTTCAAAACCGATATATCCTGGAGGCGCACCCACTAGGCGCGATACGGCGTGTTTTTCCATGTACTCAGACATGTCAATCCGCACCATGGCATCTTCACTATCAAACAAGAATGCCGCTAAAGCTCTGGCTAGTTCCGTTTTACCCACCCCTGTAGGACCCATAAAGAGGAACGAACCAATCGGTCTACTCGGATCGCTCATACCCGCTCTTGCCATGCGAATGGCTGCTGCTACTGCTGCTACAGGCTCTTGCTGTCCAATGACTCTTTGGTGGAGATGTCCTTCAAGCTGGAGTAGTTTTTGCCTTTCCGACTCTAGAAGACGATTAATCGGCACTCCTGTCCAGTTGGCGACAATTTCCGCAATATCAGACTCGGTTACCTGTTCTCTTAATAGGGCTGTTTCCTCGGACTGAATCTCAATTAGTTTGGTTTCTTTTGCCTCTAAGTCTCTTTGTAAGGTTTCTAGCTTGCCATATTTCAACAGGGCTGCCTTTTCGTGATCGAAGGCGCGTTCTGCTTTATCTAACTCTAAGCGAGTTTTTTCCTCTTCCTCTTTGAGAGAATTAATTTCATCCAGCAAACTTTTCTCTGATTGCCATTGAGCAGTTAACCCTTCTTGTTTTTCTTTCAAGGTTTCAATTTCTGACTTGATTTTGCTCAACCGCTCTTTAGATGCCCTGTCTACAGTCAGCATTCCTGGGCGTTGACCTTCCCCAGTTAAAGAAACCTTTTCCATCTCTAGCTGCATGATGCGACGGTCAACATCTTCTAATTCAGTGGGTTTAGAAGTAATCTCCATTTTTAATTTAGCAGCTGCTTCATCGACCAAATCGATCGCCTTATCGGGTAAAAAGCGATCGGTGATATAGCGTTGAGACAGGGTTGCTGCTGCTACCAGTGCCGAATCAGTAATAGTTACGCCGTGATGTACCTCGTATCTTTCCTTAAGTCCCCGTAGGATCGAAATAGTATCTTCGACGGAAGGTTGCTTGACATACACCTGCTGAAAACGTCTTTCTAAGGCTGGGTCTTTTTCAATATTCTTGCGGTATTCATCCAGGGTAGTTGCACCAATGCAGCGTAATTCTCCCCGCGCCAGCATCGGCTTGAGTAAGTTTCCTGCATCCATTGAGCCAGAGCCTTCTTTTGCTCCCGCACCCACAACGGTATGGACTTCATCAATAAATAAAACTATCTGTCCACTAGATTCGGTAACTTCTTTTAAAACTGCTCTTAAACGTTCTTCAAACTCTCCTCGATATTTTGCCCCAGCAATCAAACTTCCCATATCCAGAGAAATTAACTGACGATCTTTGAGAGATTCAGGAACATCACCATTAATAATCCGCTGTGCCAATCCTTCGGCGATCGCCGTTTTACCCACCCCAGGTTCACCAATTAAGACGGGGTTATTTTTCTGCCGACGAGAAAGCACCTGAATGACCCGACGCACTTCTTCGTCACGACCAATTACAGGATCTAATTTACCTGCTCTCGCCTGTTCGGTAAGATCTCGCCCATACTTTTCTAAAGCCTGATACTGTTCTTCCTGGTTTTGTTTAGTTACTTTCTGGGAACCCCGTATGGACTTAATTGCCAGCTCCAAATCCTCTGGGTCAACATTAAAGCTGCGCAGAGATTTTTTCCCAATGCGAGCATCCTCGGCAAATCCCATCAGCATATGCTCAATGGAGATGAAGTCATCATTCCAACTGGTACGGCAATCTTCTGCCCGATCCAACAATCGATCTAAACTAGGACCTAAATATAGCTGAGATGAACCAATTCTCGGTTGACGCTTAGTATACATCTCTAGCTGCTGTTTAAGCCGCAGAGGATCAATATCAGCTTTATCCAAAATGGCGATCGCCAATCCTTCTTGTTCTATAGCTGCCAAAATTAAATGCTCTACCTCTAAGTTTTGATTCTGAAATAATTTGGCAACTTCTTGAGATTTTACGATTGCATCCCAGGCTTGTTCAGTAAACTTACTTTGGTCGGTAGGCTGCATATTTTAGCTAAATAAGGTTGTTAAATTTGATAATTGATGATGCCCAGTATAGCAAGGCTTTAATCACTTACCTCCAGGCGGAAGATTATCTGTAGCAATAATTGAAGACAATATTTTATGTCTTAATCATAATTTTAGTCTCATCTCTCGATTAAAAACCATGAGTTCCCAAACTAGCAGGGCAAACGCATCTAAATCTGGCAAGCCTTGTTCAGCTAGCATTCTCAAAATTAATGTTTTTTGTGTATTTACTCTTGTTGAGTTAATCACAAGATGAGTTTTCAGATGAGTTTCATGAGTATTTTAAGTATTTAATCAAGGTAGTATTGCACTAATTACTAACGAGAGCATCCCGTTTTTTCACGCCTCTAATTTTTATCTTCTGTCAAGAGCGAAAAAACCCAAGAAAAAATTCTTTTCAGTAATGAGTATAATTACTCGCTTGCATCAGTGGAATGCTCCCATTACTAACTCTCTATTTTCAGAGAACATAACCTACAGGAAAATTATGCGAAGCAAACTTACTGCAATTATCCTTGGCACAATGACACCAACATTTGCCAAGCTCTTCCAATCTCGAAACATCAAGGCTGATGGGCGATTCTTGATCAGCTCTATATTTCTTTTTTCAATAATTCCAGTATCAGTAAACGCACAAGCAGTTTTAGACCCAAGCTATCAACCGACAGCTTACGTAACCCGTGTAGGTCTGGAAAATTCACCAATAACGAGTCCAAGTCTGATTAGGTTAAGAACAACTTGGCAAGGGGATGGCGACCAAGATGCTCAATGCAACAGCTTACTCGACAGCTTTCGCAATCGTGCACCAGTGGCGGGGGTCGCCAATAATAGCGCTTTTGGGGGACAACCTCTAAATGATGGTGAGAATTGGCAATGTTGGAGCGGTGGAGATGCTGGGAATGGATTTACTCTATGGTACGCAGATATTAGCCTCTGGGCAATATATCCAAGTGTAGTGAGACCTGATGATGGAAGGGGTGTAGGTTGTTTGGGCGGTAATGATAACCGAGCTGATATACAACAAAGTTTGAACGAGCATTTCAATACTGAAGTGGGGGTAGAAGGGCTGGCAGATGTAGTATCAGCAGATGAGTGTTAATGAATTTAGTATTTTGCTGCTGCTGATTTGAATCTGACTATTCTGCTGAGAACTGCTCCTGAATTTTAATGAATTTTAAATTATCAGAGCAGTTCTCTCTCCTTTTTATATTGACCAGCTCAGGTGATGGTGAACCAATAACGAAGGGAAAAGTAGATTTAGTTATCTTGACTGCGGGATTTGAATCATTTAACGCTAATCTTTATCTTTAGTCTGGTTTAATGGCGATGAGGCGAAGCCTCCGCTATGCGATCGCATTATATGTAGAGTTCAAAATGATTTTGAAAGAGCGATGCCTACGGCTAGCTCTGTGATCGCATTTACCTAAAGTATTCTTGAGTAACAAAAATTTGCTGACGAAAACCTTTTTTCTGCTGCTTTTTAATTCTAATCAACCGATTGATTAAACTTTCTTGATTTTGTAAATATTCATCCAAAAAGTTAACCTGACCTTGGTAATCTCGATC
This sequence comes from uncultured cyanobacterium, assembly GCA_963724445.1. Taxonomy (GTDB): domain Bacteria; phylum Cyanobacteriota; class Cyanobacteriia; order Cyanobacteriales; family Xenococcaceae; genus Waterburya. Next base: position 6,077 of record CAVRWR010000195.1, read on the forward strand.
AGTTTTACAAATTATAATTCCTGAATGCTGAATACCATTATTGTGTAATTCAATAAAATCATCTCGATTAAAAGTGATAACCGCAAGGTTATTACGAGTAGCAAAATATAAAACTTCATTATCTGGAATGCTTT
>CAVRWR010000196.1:0-23577 GCA_963724445.1 uncultured cyanobacterium
ATAAAGCTCTCCAAGAAAAGTTCGATCGCGAAACTTTAGGCAAAAGAATAGTCAATAAGGCGGCATTACAACAGGAATTGGGTTTGAACATAGAACCAGAGGTTTTTATGATGAGCGTAGTCTCGCGACTAGTAGACCAAAAAGGAATTGGTTTACTGTTACAGATTATCGATCGCTTTATGGCATACAGCAATTCCCAGCTAGTTGTCTTGGGTACAGGCGATCGCCAAATTGAAACTCAACTCTGGGAATTAGCAGCTCGTTTCCCTGGCAGAATGTCAGTTCAGCTTTTGTATAATGATTCGTTGGCTCGACGCATTTATGGCAGTTGTGATGTATTTTTAATGCCTTCTAAGTTTGAACCTTGTGGCATAAGTCAAATGTTAGCAATGCGCTATGGCTGCATTCCTATTGTCAGACGTACAGGAGGTTTGGTGGATACAGTAACCCATCACGACCCAATGAATCAAATAGGTACAGGTTACTGTTTTGATCGCTATGAGCCTCTCGATCTATTTACCTGTATGGTTAGGGCTTCAGAAGGCTTTATATATAAAGATCGTTGGCAGCAGCTTCAACAAAGAGCGATGAGTCAAGACTTTAGTTGGCTAAAATCTGCTTTAGAATATATCAAAATATATAAAGAAATATTAGGTCAACCAATCGAATTAACCGAAGCGGAACAGCAAAAGTTAAAAATACTGACTTTAAGTAGACAAAAGTTGAAAAAGTATGCATAAAGCGGGGTTCATGAAAAGTAACCAGATGTGAATTTTCTCAACTCTTTTCTGTGCGATTGCTTTAGTTATTTTCTGAGTCTATTCATGAACAATCTACAATTGACGACTTTTGGTGCGGGATGTTTTTGGCATACAGAACATAAGTTTTTCAATGTGTCTGGTGTAGTCAAAACTTCCGTCGGGTACATGGGGGGGGACTTTCCCGATCCTTCCTATCTCGATGTAGTAGCCAGAATTACTGGTCACGCAGAAGTAGCTCAGATTGAATACGACTCGGAAATTATCAGCTATCAGGAGTTATTGACTATCTTTTGGCAAATACACGATCCGACAAGCCTTAATCGCCAGGGTGCAGATCGAGGAGAGCAATATCGTTCGGTGGTTTTTTATCATAACCCGCAACAACTGCAAATTGCCCAAGAATCCAAACTAATGCTACAGCGATCGGGTAGATATGAACGAGATATCGTCACAGAAATTAAGCCAGCTAAAGAATATTGGCTCGCTACCGAAGATCACCAGCAGTATTTGCAGCGTAAACAAAAACGAAGCCGAAGGTAAAAAACGATACCAATAATCTACGGAGCGATCGTCAGTTAATAAATAATAGATCGAAGTAAGAATACTGCGATCGCTTCCTGGTCTATTGGTGGAAATATTGTCTTGGGAACGATAGCTTTCGACAAAGTAGCCTCCCTCTGTATGTTCAACTAAGGACAGATATTTAATTAAGTCTTGTTTCTTCATTATATTTTGGTCAATACTACTGATTAATCATCAGCTTGATTTCTTGAGGGTTGACTTGAAGAATTAGGCGATCGCCGTAGTTGAGATTTGGTATTAGAGTAGTAATTATCTCTAAGATTGAATTGTCTTGAAAATGTCCGATTTTTGTTTCAGGATGGGGATAATAAACTAATCCTTCGTAGTCAACGTCATGATGTAATATCTTACAGGGGAAGAAGGAGAAGGTTTCCGCAGAGTAGTCTTGATGCCATTTCACTTGAGCAAAAGTATATTTTGGCTGCATCAGTTTATAAGTATATGGTGCGATCGAGACATTTATTGTCCCCAAATAGAAGCGATCGAGATCTAATCCCAAATCTTTGAATAAAGGTAGCTGCATGGCTAAAGTTCCTTGCTCATAAGGACTATTTTGAGACTGTCCTGAAGCCACTTGATATCCTGGTTTAACAATTCCCGTTAGGGAAATGAAATTTGATCCTGCCATAGATGGAAGTTGAAAATGCACAGCTAATTAGTTTGCTAGATCTTGTTTTGTTGAGACAACAGCGCCATCGATCAAGATTCCTCAATGACAACTTTTCCTTGGAAGACAATATAGTTGTAGATGTTATAAGCCAGCATAATTGGAATTAGAAAACCAATAAAGACGATCATAAACACTAAAGAGCTAGGACTGGCTGCTGCTTGGTAGATCGTGATTTGATTGGGAATAATATAGGGAAAGACAACTAAACCCAAACCGATAAAAGATAGTAAGAACAAAAGTAAAGTCCAAACAAAGGGACTCGTTTCTCGATCTGAGTAGAGACTTTTCAGCAGCAGAAAGATTAGCAATGCACCTAACAAAGGAATTAAAGTAAAAATATATACTAATGGTGCGTCAAATAGTTTGGCTCTAGCACTTTCAGAAAAAATAGGCGTAGTTATCGTAAGATAAACTGCGCCGATAAATGTCGTTATAGCGGAGATTTTGGCAGTCAGATTATGGGTAGTTTGTAATTCTCCTTCTGTTTTTAAAATCAAATAGGTCGAGCCAATTAGTACATAGCCTTGAATTAAAGTTAAAGCAACCAAAAGCGATCGCAAACTTAACCAGTCCCAAGTACCGCCAATAAAATGACCAGCACTGTCTACCGCTATTCCCTGTAAGATTCCCCCTAGAGCAAATCCCTGTCCTATTGCCGCTAAGAGACTACCACCACCAAAAGCAATATTCCAGAACAATTTTGTATTGGAGAGTTCGCGAAACTCAAATGCTACGGCACGAAAAATCAAGCCAAAGATCATAATCATGATCGGAATATATAAAGCCTGGAGAATTGTGCCATATGCCAGGGGAAAAGCTCCAAACAAAGCGCCGCCCATCAATACCAGCCAGGTTTCGTTAGCATCCCAAATATTACCCAAACTGGTCATTAATAAGCCCCGACGTTCTTCGCTAGAGGCTGTGATGGAGAGAATGCCAACCCCCAAATCAAATCCATCTAGCATCACGTAAAGAAATAAGAATAGTGCCAAAATAGTAAACCAGACTTGAGGCAGAAAATATTCAAGAGAATCCATAGTAAATAGTAATTAAGTAATTAGTTCCATCAAGCGGGATCGAGATAATTAGTAATCATTGTTGAGCTTCTGCTGGACGACTATCAGGAATAAATTCGGCAGGGGTAGTGTCCAATTCCTCGGCTGTTTCTTTTCCTGGAATCGGTAGGTCAAAATTTGGTCCTTTGCCGATAATACGGCTAGCACCATAAAGGGCGAAAACAAACAGAATACTGTAGACGATCGCAAAGACAGTCAAGGAAGTTAAAACATTACTAGCAGGTATTTGAGATGCCGCATCAACTGTCCTAATTTCTCCGTAAACTGTCCAAGGCTGGCGACCCACGCAGCGAACAATCCAGCCACATTCCACCGCAATATAGCCCAAAGGGGCAGCTAATATCCAAGACCTTAACAGCCACTTTTGTTGGGTAATATCTTCTGCCGATAGTTTGCCTCTAAACCACTGTAAGGTTGTCAATGCCATCAAACCTGCCAGAACAAAGCCGATCGCAATCATGATCCTAAAGGCATAGTAAATCAAAGTTATCTGGTGGGGACGATCTTCGGGGGCATATTCTTTTAAACCCTGTACGGGTTCTGACAGGCGAGGCTTAATTTCTAAGATGTAGCTTAATAAGCCTGGAATCGAAATTTCCCAGTCGTTTTTTTCTGCCCGATCGTTTGGTAAAGCGATCGCACTCCAGGAAGGGGATTCTCCTGCGGGGATAGTTTCCCATTGAGCCTCCATTGCTGCTAGCTTGGTTGGTTGGTAATGATATACCTGTTCCCCGCTTAAATGTCCGATGTAGATCTGTAGGGGAGTTACGGCGATGGCGATCGCTAAAACAATTTTAAAGGAGAGAGCAAAGAATTCGGAGTTACGCTGGTTGATGATGTACCAGGCACTGATCCCCCCAATTACAAACAACGAGGTTTCTAAAGTTGCGAAGAACATGTGCAGGACACTGTTCAACATGAAAGGATTGAAAATTGCCTCAAAGTAATCGCTAACTACGAAGTTGCCATCAACAAATGTTCCACCCGCAGGGGTTTGTAGCCACGAATTGGCGCTCAAAATCCAGAATATAGACAAGTTGGCACCAATCGCCACCATGATTGTGGCAACGTAGTGCATGACGGGCGGAACTCTTGACCAGCCAAATAACATGATGCCTAAAAAGCCAGCTTCGAGGGCAAATGCCATAGATGCTTCAAAGCCTAAGACGCTGCCAAAAAAGTCTCCCACTGCCTCAGAGAAGGGCGCCCAATTTGTGCCAAACTCAAATTCCATCGGTAGTCCTGAAGCTACGCCAATGCCAAAATTTAGCACGTAGAGCTTTGCCCAGAAACGAGCATGGTAATAGTAATTTTTGTTACGAGTTTTTAGCCACAGTCCTTCGATTACGATTAGATAGATTGCCATCCCTGTAGTTAGAACGGGCCAAAGCATATGAAAAATGGCTGTCAGGGCAAACTGGAGGCGAGAGAGGATTACTGTATCGGATAAAAATTCCATCGTCGCGATTGTATTAAGAATGCTCAAATATCTTATTTCCCTGCTGTGTGTATATCACAGAAGAATTATTTCTGCTTTTTTTAGTCTAACGATTATTCCGCATTAAATTGATAGTTTATTGTTTCTACGACCGCAATTGGTTATCTAAAGATTTCTTTTTCTTCTTATAGTTTTCCTCACTCAGTTAGTCGAAGATACCGAATCTGTAACGGTAGAAATATATTGAAAAGAAATATTAATATTGAAACAGAACATCTATAACTCTAGGTAACAAAAATGTTGCAATTTATTCTAACTTGGTTAGCAACGGCTGTATCCCTCATTGTGACAGCGTTTATCGTACCAGGATTTGCTATTGTGAGTTTTTCTTCTGCCATAGTAGGTGCAGCGGTCTTGGGGTTGGTCAATGCGATTGTTAAACCAATACTCATCTTGTTTACCCTGCCCTTGACTATACTGACTTTGGGACTATTTCTTTTGGTGATAAATGCGATCGCTCTAGGTATAGTAAGTTATCTCACCCCTGGCTTAACTATTGCTGGATTTTTTCCTGCTGTATTTGGTTCGATTGTTTTGACTTTTGTTTCAGGAATAATTAATCAGTTTTTCCCCGTAGACGCTTCAGATTCCTACTAAATCATCCAAGTCATAAAAAAAGGGTTGATTCAATTTTGAATCAACCCCAAGCTTGGGAACGCGCTTTTAAATTAAAATATAATTCTTGCTTATTGAAGAACTAGTTTAACGTTAGCATTCTGTAGACCGCGCTGTTTGACCTCAGACAAGGTTTTGTTAACAGCATACTTTTGGTTGATTGAATTAATCAACTCAGTTTGATTGTGTTTTTTAGCTACACCCCAAAGATCGGCGATCAGGTCAAAAGTACCATCGCTATTTTCTGACCAACCTAGATCGTATTCACCTTCAAGGGTTGCAACGATGTCAGCACGAAGTCTTTGACCGTTGTAACCACGAACATCAGCATTAGTTTGAACATTAATGCCAAGATCGCGAAGGGAGTTTACTAGAATTGCGGAATCGCTGATTTTGGTGCGTAAAGTGCTAAAATGAGACATTTGATTTCCTCCAGTAGAAGAGATGTAAACAACAACTTTAAAATTAATAATCGTCTATATTGACGAATTATCTTAGGGGAACTGCTAGCAATTACTAGCCTCTGCTTCTGCAAGCCTTCAAGAATTACAGAAGAAAGCCTTTAAAACTCCAGTCGCTGGTATTCAGCAACGGAGGCTGATGCAGGTCTGGCTCTTTGCCCAGCCCAATCTCTGAGGGCTGTTACCTGTTCAGTCATCGTCCGAGACAGAGGTAGGGTCGCTTTAATCGCAGCAATTATATCAAGCTGCGTGAACTCCCTGTCTTGAGCAAAGGCATCATACATTGCTGCAATAATGGCTTGCTCGATCTCTGCCCCAGAAAAACCATCAGACACCTTAGTTAACTGTTCTAGATCGAAGCGAGTGATCTCAGAACGTCTTTTACCTAAGTGAATCCGAAAAATATCTTGTCTCTCTGCGGAATTGGGTAAGTCCACAAAGAATATTTCGTCAAATCTGCCTTTGCGCAGAAACTCTCCAGGCAGTCTTTCAACTCGATTTGCCGTAGCCATGACGAATACAGGGGATTTCTTTTCCTGCATCCAAGTGAGAAAAGAACCAAAGATACGACCAGAAGTCCCACCGTCAGAATCACCTGAACCACCGCCACCAGCAAAAGCTTTATCTAGCTCATCGATAAATAAAATTACAGGAGAGATAGATTCTGCCGTTTTCAAGGCACTACGTAAGTTAGCCTCAGAACGACCTACCGTAGAGCCATCATATACTCTACCCATGTCTAAGCGCAACAAGGGTAGTCCCCAAAGACGAGAAGTAGTTTTGGCAATCAAGGATTTACCACAGCCTGGTACTCCCAGAATGAGCATTCCTTTTGGTTGTGGTAAGCCATATTCTCTAGCTCTTTCAGTAAAAGCGTTAGAACGCTGCTCTAACCAACCTTTTAGTTCCTCAAGTCCACCAACAGAATTAATCGTTTCGTCTTCTTCTATATATTCTAAAATTCCATTGCGGCGAATTAGCTGTTTCTTTTCTGAGAGAACTATTTCAACTTCAGCTTCAGTCAATTTACCAGCCTTGACCTGCGCCTTACGATATACTTTTTCGGCTTCGTCCTTAGTTAAACCTAAAGCAGCCTTAAGCAGCTTTTCTCTAGTTTCAGTATTCAGGCGACTGCCGCGACTTTGGGCGAGTCTATCAGAAAGCACTTGATTAAGTTCAGTTAAATTTGGCAAGGGATAATCTAATACCACAACCTCTTTTTCTAGCTCAATTGGTAGAGTTTGCAGGGGAGACATTAAGATAATAACTTTGTCAGAGCCTTTAAAAGATGCGATCGCATCTCGTAACCATCTAGTAATCACAGGACCATCAATAAATGGATGAAGATCCTTGAAGATAAAGATTCCGCCTTCCTTTTGACGAATCGTCCATTCAATCGCAGCTTCGGGAGAAACGGTATTATGCTGAGTTGCCTGGCGAGGTTGACCATATTCGACCATTCCTCTGGTAACCGTCCAGACGTACACGCGCTTGTATTCCGCATTGTCTTTGGCGATTTTGGCTATTGCCTGCTCTGCTCGCTCTTCTTCTGGCGTTATCAGATAGATTAACGGATATTGAGCCTGGATGAGAATATTTAGCTCTTCTTTCATTATTATCGACCCTGATAAACCTTTGAATTACTTAACTGGGAAATCTTGAGGGCTGAACTTTTTCTAGCTGTATTCTAGATACACGAAACTAATTCCTCCTCATTTGGCTTGCTTGCACCCGTTTGACTAGCTACGTCCAAAGAAATACTATCTTCAACCGCATTGCCAATACTGCTCAAGGCAACCATTGCTCCATCACGTATGACCGCTGGCGAGTCGCATTCAGGACATAAATGTATCTGATGCGTCTTACCATGAACCGTAGACTTTATCTCCTCTACCTGTTCGGGAAACTGCATGTAAAAGGCGATCGCTTTTTCAACCAGCGCCGACATTGATTCAACGTCTACTGCTGCTTTTATTTTTAATTTTCGATGCAGTTCTGGAGGTATGTATAAAGTTATTTTCTGCTTACTCTGCATATCACTAAATTTAACAATTACCCGGGTATGTAAATCAATTTACCTTTGAAAAATATTCCTGTCAAGACAGCATGCGGTCATGACGGCATTATTGTAACTTTACTTAACAAACTACTTGCAGTTAGTAAACGTAGTGAGATTGAGAACAATGTCGTCAATCGCCTGTACCACAGGAGCAGTAGGCTGATCGATTGACTGATTAGTAATAATGCTAAATACCAAGGTGCCATACTTAGGATGTTCAACATATCCCGATAAAGCTTTTACTCCCCGAAGAGTACCTGTTTTAGCCCTAACCATACCTTGAGCGGTGGTCTGTCGTAAGCGATTTTTCAAAGTGCCGCTAATCCCCGCCACGGGAAGAGAAGCCAGAAAAACATCATTTCCTCGCGCATTGTACATAACTCTTAGAGTAGAAACCAAAGTTCTTGGGGTTGCTAAATTACTGTGGGATAATCCCGAGCCATCCATTAGACGGTAGCCGTTGGCATCGATACCCAAAGAAGTCAAAGCCTGCTGAACAGATTGAGAACCGCCTAAATAGCTCAGCAAAACATTGGCGTAGGCATTATTGCTACGGAGGTTTGTTACCTTAATCCAGTCCCCTAAAGAAGTAGAGCGAATTTGTCCGTTGAGGTCTAGTTTTTGTAAAGCTGCCGCCGTGACTAGAAGCTTCATATTAGAAGCTGGAACCATATAGGAGTCAGGATTTAGACTATATATATTTGTCCCCCCTAAGGTTTGGACTAAAATTGCCCATTTACCCTGATTTAATCCAGGACGTTGAGTAATGTCGTCAATCATCGGCGCAATACTGTCGAAACAAATACCAGGACTATTATGCTCAGGGGCAGGAATGGGAACATTAATATTATCTAAGCCATTGTCAAAAGCACTTTTAGTATCAGCTCTAGCAGAAGTTAGTAAAGAGCTATTGAGGCTGAGACAAATAGCTAAAGAAATACATCTAGAAAAATAGCCCATGAATTTTCGTCAGTTTGTAGAAAAAATATCAAGAAATTAGGTTGCTTGCCATTAAGAAAAAAGCAATTTTAAGGCGAAAAAGTCCACATAAGACAGCTTTTGAAACCAGAGGTAATTCAAAATTATCTATTTTATTAGGATGAAAAACAGATTTTTTAAGTAAGTCACTAAACCAAACTATTATTGGTTTTCCTTAATTTAGTTCCCTGCTATAACTGTGTCTGTTCAATTGATTACCAACTTATATTCAAGTTTGAAATACTCATAAGTTGACCTGCATACAATCTTGCCAATAGTCAAATAAGCAGTAGAACAGACAAACTTTTCTTCCTGGTTTTAATCGATCACTCCCTGATTCGTCAAGAGTAATCTTGCTGGTACAAATTTACAGCTCGAGCAAAAATTTCTTGAGTAGACTAGCAGTTTAATTCCTCAATTCCTAGTTAAATAATTATGAATTAATTAAACTAAGCAACTGCGATCGCCAGATAATATTTCTAACAATTAACGCAGGCTAAACTAGGAATTACCTTCATTTCTATAGGTAAATACTCTACAGGTTCACCATCTACTACCAAAATACCTTCTTGAGTCAAAGGCTCCAGCTTAAAAGCACTAACCTTGTAATATTCCATGTGGGGTAAATCGAGGTGTTTTCCCTTACCACAGCTTAACAAAGCCTTTAATAACTCCAAACGCGATGTTTCTTGGCGCATAATCAAAATATCGATCGCACCATCATTTAGCTTGGCATGAGGTGTAACGTTCATGTCGGATGCCGCCCAAGGAGTGTTCATTGCCCAGACAAAGATAAATTCGTCTTCTACTACCTGCCAATTAGATGGATTTTCGTGGCTATTGTGGCTATATTGACACTCTGGGTGGGAAAGATAAGAAAATCTGCCCCTATAGGTACGGTGCCAACTTAACAGCAGCAAAGCATAAACATCGAATCTTAATGCACCCAAAAACTTTAGCCTTTCTGACTCAATATCTACGTCACTAATCAAACCCCAAGCAAGAGACAAAAAACTATGGTACTTTTTGCCATTTTGAGTAACATTAGCCAGATCGAAATTCTGCTGTCTACCTTTAGCAACAATAAAAGCGGCACTAAGAGGATCGTAATTTTCTCCCGCAGATTCCAACAAAGATTTACATAATCCGTTGCCAGTACCACCAGGAATTATGCCCAGAGGTAGTTTAATCGCTTGTTCCCAATCTAGACGGCTCATCAAACCCGCGATCGCATCGTGAATTGTACCATCACCACCGACAATTACTAGTCCGTCTATCTTAGCTAAATCTATTTCTTTGGCTAAATTCTTAGTATCTGCTGCACTACGAGTTTGCGCGACAGTATATTTAAGATTACTGCGATCAAATAGAGGACGTATTGACTCCCAGATTTGGGATGCTTTTTTCTTGCCACTTGTGGGGTTAATAATAATTTGTAAGTGGCGGGGTTTAACTATAGCGTCTACGGGTTTGTCAAGCAAAGTATTATCTATCGCCAGTTGCCATTGCGATCGCATTGCTAAATCCGAACAGGAAAAATAATATTCTTGTAATATGCGCCGTGTGTTTTTTGTCAGCAGACCAACTTTGCGCTTGGGATAGGTTGAAACCAGTAGAGTAGGCTGATTGCTTGCTCCGCGATTAACTAATGAAGTTCCTACCACATCATTTAAACTAAGCTGCTGTCTAATTCCCTCATGTTGCCAAAACAAGAAATCTTTGGTTAAGATACCCAACTCATTTGCTGGTTCAGGATAGCTGCCTAACTTACTCTCGAAAACGACGTGATTTTCCATTTAAGTCAACTTTAGATAAACAGATGTTTAATTTATCCAAAACTAAAGATTAACAAAAAACGGTTACTAGTCAACAGAAGACGGGCAGTAATTAGTAATCACTATCTTCTTTTCCACCACAGATATACGGCGGTAACTAAAGCCATAAATGGCATGATGCGTATAGCCAGCCAGCTAATGATAAATGCTTGCAGCGAACTCAGATTGATGCGACGATTAGCAGCTTCCTTGGGTCGAATTGAGAGCGTATCGCGATCTTCTCCCACTAGCCAACTGATTGAATTGAGCAAAATATCACCATTTAACTGTTGTTCAAACCAGCCATTAGTGGCAAAAGTAGAGCTACCGAAAACAACCAACCGAGAAGGTTTTGGCTGTTCGCGCTCAGAGGCGATCGCCACAGATAACGGACCAGGGATATCCTTCGTTTGATCGAAAGTAATTTGTTCGCTGCGAAGATCGCTCTCTGCCCAGGTTTGCTGACTGGTAATTGCTAAGGGGGTACTAAGAATTCCTGTTTTAGCTAAAATTTTCAGAGGTCTAGCTTCGGGAAATAAAGAAATTCCATTCCCAAAACTTGCTGTAATCGGATGTTTTCCATAATTATTAACTATAGCTACGGCAGGACCAAAACCCATAACGTCTCCTGCACCAGAACCATCAACGATTAGACGCTGGTCTAGTTCAATGCCCCAGTTTTGCAAAATAGGCGTAATGCCAAGATCTGCATTGGGAGAAAGTAACAATAATAAATTACCGCCAGTCTGAAGATATTGTTGTAAGGTAGAAACTTCGGCTGCTAAAAGCTTTCTGGTTGCACCTGCAATCACGATTAGATCGGCATTATTAGGGATCTTGCCCGTACTAGCTAGATTTAAGCTTTGAAGATTATTTCCTTTATCTTCGAGGTTTTTGATACTTTGCGCTAAGCCTCCCTCAATTGGATCTAGGGATGCTTCACCATGTCCTTGAAGTAAATAAATATTATTGGGGCGATCGCGTTTTATTTTGGCAATTCCATTAGTTAGACGAGTTTCGTTAAGAGTTTCTCCTAGCGCAGCATTGCCAGTATTTAGCTTTTGACGCTTGTTGCCATACTGAAGATATATTTCTCCTAAAGACTGGACACCAAACTTTTGCGCTAATCCTATTTCTTGCTCTGGATTAATCAGCTTAAACTGAAATTTGTCACTGTAGTCACGATAATTCTGGAGTAGGTTGGCTAACTTGGGGTTGATGTTGCGCTCGAAGATAAATACTTCTAAAGGCTGTTCTAAATTACTAACTATGGTTTGCGACTGTGCTGAAAGGGTCTGGGCGAGGTTTTCGGTTAAGTCCCAGCGTTGGTTGTAGCTGATAGCTAGCCAATTGATTAAACCAATGATTGCAAAAGCGATCGCAGTCTTAGCGATCGCGCCGATACCTTCTTTGGTTGAACGGCGTTGCCAGAACTTATATTCATTGCCCCATAGCCATAATCCCAAAAGACATAAAGCTATACCCAAGATAGACAGCATAGTTGGGGTGATTGACCAGTTATCAGCGACCTTTGCGGCTACTATTCCCGCCACAGATAAAGTAATCCCGATAAATAACAATCCTATTTTGGTCATAACCATCTTCTAATTAACTGACAATCTACTGGCGATTAAGCCGCAAGGAATGAATTGATTGAGCCGTTAAAAAAAGCCCTAAAAATATATAGCTAACAAACAAAATTAAGTCACTAAGGTTGACAATTCCCCCAACCAGATTGCCATAGCTATTAATCAATGAAAGATTAAGCAACCCCGAACCTAAAGAACCCTCAAGGTTATTGGCAATAAGTTCAAACATCCACAGCAGCAAAACCAGCCCAAAGGTCAAAATCGCCGCCAAAATTGTGCTGTTGGTCAAGGAAGAAATAAACATTCCCCAGGAAAGCAAACTAGCCACCAAGAGAATTAAACCTAAGTGAGCTAAAAGAGGCACCGCAGCAGGCAAAGCTGGAACGGCGGCACTAAAAGCGATCGCTTCATAAATTAAAGCAGGAGCAATCATAAAAATGAATAATGCGATCGCCGCAAAAAGTTTTCCCAGGGCGACAACCCAATTAGTAATCGGTGAAGTAGCTAATAACTCTAAAGTTCCTCGCTTTCTTTCTTCGGCATATAGTCCCATTGACAGCAGAGGCACGGTAATAAGGGACAAAGAACCTAAGATAGCAAAAAAAGAATTCAAAAACTCTGTTGCCACATCAATCGCACCAATATCCCCACCCATTCTCTCACTCAAGGCTACCTGTTGAATAATTCCCTGTTCTCCCATCAAGAGTTCGACGAAAAAAAGACCAGAGATAAACCAAAAAACTGCCGCCACAACATATGCCAAAGGTGAAGCAAAATATCCCTGTAATTCCCGCTGGGCGATCGCCAAAATATTAGAAATTATCATCTATCAATTGTTCAACTGTCGTTAATTCTAAAAAGACATCTTCCAAACTAGGACTAGTACGACGCATTTCGTATAGTTCTAAACCTTGCCCCACTATAATTGCGGCAATATCTTTCCCTACCTCGGTATTTGGCGCACAGGTAATTTTAAGCAGATGACGTTCTGGATGTTTGCTGGGAGTATCTTCAATTTCTGTCACTTTAAGCACCCCTGGTACTGCGCGCAAAAGAGTTAAAATGGAGGTAATTTCTCCAGCTATTTCCAATTCATAACCAGAATTATCTTCCAGTTGTGCCTGGAGATCTCTGGGAGTATTCGTAGTGATTACCTTACCGTGATTGATAATTGTTACGCGATCGCAAATCATACTAGCTTCAGGCAAAATATGAGTCGAGAGAATAATTGTATGTTCTCCCGCCAAACTTTTTATTAGGTTACGTACTTCAATAATTTGACGCGGATCGAGACCTACTGTTGGTTCATCTAGAATAATTACTGGTGGTTCATGGACAATCGCCTGGGCTATTCCCACGCGCTGACGATATCCTTGGGAAAGCTTACGAATTGTAACGTCTTCCTGCTCTAGCAACTGACAGCGCCTCATCGCCTGGTGAACGAGATGACGACGATCTCCTGCTCGAATCCCCTTAATTTTTGCCACAAAAAATAAGAAGCCTTTAATTGTCATGTCTGGGTACAGGGGAGGAGTTTCTGGTAAATAACCAATATGACGGCGTACCTGCATTGAATGACGATGCACGTCATAACCAGCAACCCTAGCTGTTCCTGCGGTGGCTGGCAAATATCCCGCTAGAATTCTCATGGTGGTGGTCTTTCCCGCACCATTAGGACCTAAAAAGCCAATAATTTCTCCTGGATCTACAGAAAAATGAATATCTTTAATGGCAGTGGTCGAACCATATACTTTGCTGAGATGTTCTACTTCAATCGTCTTTTGAGACATCAGTAATCAAATAAAGGGCTTGATCAGTTTTCTTGAGATCGCCATATCGAGCATCGAACGAGCGATCGCAAAGCAAATAATACTTTGGATAATTAAGGCACTTAAGGACAATAACTCAGATAAAATCAAATTTTTTTCAACTAAAGCAAGTCCTCTAACTAAACCAAAGGCTAACACTGCGCCCTCGTTAAGATGAGAGTTGCCGTCGTCGCGAATAATATAGCGGTAGGTAACACCAAATAAAAAACCGCTTACCGCACCAATAGCAAGCTGTACTAGCCATGTCTCATCGAATATCGTCGTAGTTAAAATAAGTCCTGGTAAAAAATCAGTCCCTAAATCTGTGACGATCGGGACAACCAGTTCGGCAATAGTAAAAGTCCCCGCACCAATTAGTCCCGCTTTGACCGATTCGATTCTTTCCGCAACTAAACTAGGCACAATTCACACCACAAATAACACCACAAAATACCGCTTAAGAAGTATGATAGGGTTTATAGTTGCCGAATAAAATACATATTTCAAAATAAAATACAAAGCATGGATATTTTAACTTTGGGCTGGGTGACTATTCTAGCCTTATTTACTTGGTCAATTGCAATGGTTGTCTGGGGTCGTAACGGATTTTAGCGTCGTGGAAACAAATCAACTACTAAATACTCTATTTCTAGTTGCCGTTGGAATTCTCGGCTTACTCAGCGTTGGTGTGGCGTATCTTTCTGTAGTTCAGTGGCGCGATCGCCGTCGTCAAGGACGAGATAAGCGAGGTGTTTAACTGTTTGTCAATTACTGCACCGACAAGCTGTATCTGCCCCTCGATGCAGTAATTGATAGCTATTTTTTAGTGCTTTTTTCTCGGAAATTATCTAGCCAAAAAAGCTTTTTGCTGCCATAAATCTGTTATTTACTTCATCCCAGTTAACCACATTCCACCATGCATCCAGATAATCGCCTCTTTTATTTTGGTACTTAAGATAATAGGCATGTTCCCAAACATCATTACCCATGATGGGGTATTTATCTTCCATTAGAGGACTATCCTGGTTTGCGGTACTAGTGACTTCCAATTCTCCATCACTATTCATAACTAACCAAGCCCAACCGCTACCAAAGCGTTTTTTACCCGCAGTATTAAATTCCTCTTGAAAAGTGGCAAAGTCACCGAATGTCGAATCAATCGCTTCGGCTACCTCTCCACTAGGTTCACCCTGACTATCGGGAGTCATAATTGACCAAAACATAGTGTGATTGGCATGACCGCCTCCGTTATTACGCACCGCAGTCTGGATATCTTCGGGGATATCCGCAAAATCAATTAGAAGTTGCTCGACGGATTCTCCTTGTAAATTAGGATGGAGAGCGATCGCTTCATTAAGATTTTTGACATAGCTAGCGTGGTGTTTATCGTGATGCAAAGTCATGGTCTGGCTATCAATATAGGGATTTAAAGCGTCATAATCATAGGTCAAAGGTGGCAGAGTAAATTCCTTAGATTCGGCTTGAGCAACTAGGCTATTTGGGAGAGATAGCATCTGATTATTTAGGGTCAGCTCTCCAGGAGTCTTGGCTGTACTTGCGTCTGGCTGAAGTATGCCTATAGACAAGAAAATTGATAAGGGAATCGCCAAAATAAAACTATAGATTTTTTTTGAGTGCATCTGTGTTGACCAAATTGATAATTAAATTACCTTGATGATCTCAATTTAAAAGATTTTGGCAAATTTGAGCGTAAATATTTCTGAGAATCTGCTGAAAATCCTCGAATTAATGAAAATCTGATGCCCAAACTCCAATATAAATGCGATCGCGATCGTGGCGCTGAATAACTACATCTTAATAATTATCTATAGTTTAGAGTGAATCTTGCAAAGTTCTTGACGCTTTCTGTTTAAGCTTCATCCTTGAGCAGTCAGTTGAAGTTCTAATCAGCCAGAGTTAATTACTTGTCGATAGTAAGCTAAAATACCATGAGAATCTTATTAGTAGAAGATGACGATCGCATTGCTCAACCCCTGACAGAAGGTTTAAAAAAAGAACATCATGTGGTGGAAATAGCAACCGATGGTATTGAAGGTTGGGAATATGCTCAAGGAACTGAATACGATTTAATTTTGTTAGATTTGATGCTGCCTAAGTTAGACGGCATTGAACTATGTAAGCGATTACGAAAAGCTGAATCCAAAGCTTTGATATTGATGCTGACAGCCAGAGATACTATCGATGATAAGGTAATTGGGTTAGATGCGGGAGCAGATGACTACTTAGTAAAGCCATTCAAGCTCAAAGAATTAGCAGCAAGAGTTAGGGCTTTATCCCGCAGAAGTTACGAACTCAAACCACAGGTTCTTAGCTACGAAGAATTACAGCTTAATCCCAGTACAGGAGAAGTAACCTATCAAGCTAGTTTACTGACTTTGACTCCCAAAGAATATCTAATTTTAGAATACTTTTTACGCCATCCCAAACAAATATTAACCCGCTCGGCTATTCTCAATAAGCTGTGGGAGTTTGACAACTCATCAGGCGAAGGCACGATCAAAACCCATATTACCAATTTGCGCTTCAAGCTAAAAGCAGCAGGCAGTAAAGACAATTTGATTGAAACAGTCTATGGCATCGGTTATCGTCTAGGGTCATTATAAAAAAATTAGCTTTTAGTTAAAGTGTTCCAAAAGATTCGCTATCGTTTCTTGATACAGTCGCTCATGGGGCTTGCGCCGCTTAGTTGGGTGGAAACCCCCAAGACCCCTAAAGGACTAGCTTCGCGTCGCGCGCTGCATCGCTTATTTTTATCTAATCTATTGGTTTTAGCTCTAGTTTTGCTGGGGTCTGCATTTGCGGTACGTTTGGTGTTTGTTCGTAATCTTAAACAGCAAGTAAGCGAACGACTAACGGCAGTTGCTCAAGGAATAGCAGCTAATGCTGAGTTTGATCGGGGATATCTAGAAGCGGAAACAAAGTTCTCCCCACCGCAGTTGGAGGAGGCTCAACAAGCTTTTCAATGGTTTAATGCTCAAGGAAAAATAATTGAACAGCAGGGTAACAAGGGCTATATCTCTACTTTGCCTTTTGAAGCCAGCCAAACAGTTCAAGCTCAAATCGATGGTATTGGTCTGATGGTTGTTACCTTGCCAATTATTGTAAGTGATAATAGGCAGCTAATCGGCTACCTCCGCGTCAGTCAGTCTTTAGAAGAAGTGGATGAAATGATCGCTCGCCTTGATAAGGGCTTAACCGTGGGTGCTTTCGTTGCCGTCTTTCTCAGTAGTTTAGGTAGCGGTTGGCTCAACCAGATGGCAATGCAGCCCATTGAAGAAAGCTTCAAACGTTTGAGGCAGTTTACCGCCGATGCTTCTCACGAACTGCGAAGTCCTTTAATGGCAATTAGCACTAATGCAGAAATAGCTCTAACCTATCCAGAAGGGATGCGAAAGAGCGATGGTGAGAAATTTCAGGCGATCGCGATGGCAATAGAGCAGATGTCTCAGCTTACAGAAGATTTACTGCTACTAACACGAAGTGATAAAGTCTCTAGTTTTGAATTTGAAAGAATCGATCTGACAACTCTACTTACAGACTTAGTTAGCCTGTATAAATCTCAAGCACAAATAAAACAAATTGAACTCAAAGCTGAGATCGCAAGTGACTTGTGGTTAATCGGGGATAAAGCTAAATTAGCACGAGCCTTTACTAATTTAATTCAAAACGCAATTCAGTATACGCCTGCTGGGGGAGAAGTTGAGGTCAGTAGCAATTGCATCGGTCGAGAAGTTATGGTGACTGTAGAAGATACGGGAATCGGCATTCCAGCTAAACATCTAGATCTAGTCTTCGATCGCCTATGGCGTGCAGATCGCTCTCGCTCTTATTACGCAGGAGGATCGGGCTTGGGGTTGGCAATTTCTCAGGCGATCGTTCACGGTCATCGGGGGATAATTACGGTTACCAGTCAAGTAGATATTGGCAGCTGTTTTATGGTACGTCTACCAGTTACGATAGCTAGCCGTTCAAAGATTGCCAGTCTTTAAAATAGTCTCGATTACTAAAGATAAACTCAACAAAAATAGTAAAAGTTAGCATATATCTTGCAAGGTTTCTGACATTTATTGCTTAAAGTCAAGGTATCCAACAAAAATTAAACACTGATGAACTCTTTAACTAAAGTAATTCTAGCTACGTCTTTAATTAGCACAGTAGGCTTAGGTGGATTAGCAGTAGAAGCATCAATCAAAAATCAAGCCAATCCCACAACCTCTCAACGTGCTAACGCTACTAAAATAGCAGAAGCTAGTGACGGGGACGGAGAAATGGATGATGCTCTAGAAGCCCAATTAGAACAAGAAAATCCACGAGCAGATGTGTCTAGCGATCGCACTCAAAAAGTTTCTGAAGATAAAGACGGGGGAGCTGAAACTCGCGAAATCCCTAATGAACCAAATGATACTGATGGAGGCGACGAGACACAAGAAAGTCGTTAAACCCACTTTGCGGTTAGCCATCAGCTCTAAGCTTGAATGGTATAGTGGTGGATTGACATCCTCCCGCCGATAAATCGGGGATTCCTAAAGGACTACGTACATGCGGATATGCGAAGCGGTATGCTTTAGCACAAGTCCTTTGTCGAAGGAGGATACACTCAGTGCGAGAAAGGTGTACTCACCGCATCTAGTGCAAGCCGCTCCGCGACACTAAGTTAGTCCTTTAGGGCATATCCTTTAGGGCATATAGTTTCTTGTCTTAATTTGGTATAAAGTTGGCAGGGCAACCCAAGGCAGAAACTCGCGTTAAAAACGCAAGTAGTTCACTGTTACTTGGTACGGCGATCGCCATTTCGCTTTGTTCTTCGATTAATTGCCGATCGGCGAATAACAAAGCAGTTTCAATTTCTTCTTTGATTTCAGTTGTTAGTTTATAGTGACGCTCAATACAATCGATGAGAAATTTATTCGCCTGATAATATCGTTTGAGCATTTCCTGGTCGTTACTAAAATGCCAGTATGACTGCATTTTGCGATAGATAGAAACTGCCGTTTTCACCTCTTCAATCCAGACCAGATACTCGACCTGATACCATCGTGACTTATGTGATGCTGGATCTTCTAAATCGGGGATTTGGTCTTTGAATAGTTGCAGAGGTTCCGTTGAGCCAATATCAAGGACAGTAGTTATGGCATAGCTAAGGGCATCAATACAAGCATGAGCCTCGACAAGATTACAGCTATCAGTAGAGCTAAGGACAAATTGCGACAACAAATTCTCTAATAAGGTGTCAAAGATAAATTTCTGTGAGGAAACAAGCCAGGATTTGAGCATAATTTGCATTAATTAAGGGATAAATAAGGTTTTAGTATTGCCTCGTTCGTTAGAAAGCCCGATTGAATTGTATTTAAGGCTTTTATCTTCAATTTGCTATGTATACTAAGACAAATTCATGGTGACAAATGTTGGAAATGTATAAATTAAGTTTGTTATGTTTTAGTTCGTTATAAAATTCAAAGTAATCTCTGAGGGTTGGTCAAGATAATTGCGATCGCTATGTTCATTTACTACTTATTTATCCCATTCTCTTTTTTCTAGTTCTTGGCGCGGCAATAATAATGCAGCTTCAATCTCCTGTCGCACCCCAAGGGTCACTTCACAGTTGCTATTGAGGCAATCGAGAAGCAACTTATTTGCATCATAGTAGCGTTGCAGAATTTGCTGCTGTGCGGGGCTAAAGTGCCAATCAGAATGTATATTGCGATGCTGAGAGATCGCACTTTTCAAACGAGCGTTCCAGGCTAGATGATGGACTTGATACCATGACTGAAAAACTGCGCGATCGCGGTCTGGATCGGGGAGTTGGTCTTCAAGCTGTTGCAAAGACTGCTGTAAGCCAACATCCAGCACAATAGTTAGGGCATTACTGAGAGCATCCCCACAGGCACGAGCATGGACAAAATCCGAGCTAGATTCTAAGGCGCATTCCAAGGTTAAATTGTCTAATAATGCATCAAGAAAAATACCTTGATTGAGGGTACAGGCAAGAGCAAAATGGGGAGCCAGACGAGGTGTTTGGGTAAGACCGAGATAAAAAGCGCGAGTTGCGGCTAAAGCAGGTTGGGGTACAAGGAGGGATTTTTGATTTGCCCAGGCTAAAAACTCTTGAAGATAGGGATCTCCAGCTACTAGGGCATCAATTTGTTGCTTCATCAGACTTACTAAAGAATCGGCACTGCGCAACATAGCCGCCGTCAATAAAAAGATTTCGCGCCAGCGTGGTTCGGTAATGTGACTAACCAGCCGCTCCAAGTCTCGCTCTAATGACTTTAAATTATGACTAGCAACGATTTTGCGAGCGGTAAAGTATTCTTGAAAAGTTAAGGAGGAAAAAGAGAAAATTCCCTGCACTCGTTCGGCTAATAGCCCATGTTGCAGTTCGATCGCCTTTAGCACCACTTCGCTGTCGAGCAGTAATTCTTCTGGTTCGGTGGGGGCATTAGGTAATTTACTAATAAAGTCGCTAATCTGCTGTTGGGCAGTTTTTTGCTCAAAAAAGTAATCTCCCCGTTCAAAAGTCGCCGCCGCAATCTGGCTCATCAACTTGAGCTTTTGGGGCAATAAAAATCCCTGATAAACTTCATCCCGTTCAATGCCCCTGATTTTATCCCATTTGCCTAACAACAGGTCTAAACATTGCTTGTAGAATTCGGCTTTTTTACGGGGAAATTTTTCTTGGCGATGAAATACCCAACAGGCAAGATGGAGAAACAAGGGCGTAACTACTAATCGACGGAATGCTAGATTTTCGGGTAGCTCTAATTCTTCAATAAACCGAGCTGCCAGATCTAATTCTTCATTGTTTTTTCGGGAAAATACGGCAAACCATTTTTGAGCAAAAGCAGCAATTTGCAATTGAGTTAAAGAGGCGATTTCAACATCGGTAAAGCCATTGAGATCTAATGTTTTAGCAGCGGTTCGACAGGTGACGACATACAAATTCTGGCTGTATTTCTCGGAAAAACGACGAATTTCCTTTAAGACTGCATTATTATCCTGATGGGAAACCTCATCAAGCCCATCTAGGAGAAGTAATACTCTGCCCTTACGTAGTAGAGTTTTGAGCGCTGAAAGTTCAACAATACCATCGGCAATCAATTCAGCGTGAATGTAGTTTAGCAAGCTAAATGAACCTGTATCTTTTGATTCGTCAGCAAAATCTCTCAAAGTAATTAGGATCGGCAATAAATTAGCCGCAAAGTTACCTCGATCGCATTCTACAGCCAGATGTTGCAAAAAAGTAGTTTTACCACTTCCAGGTTTACCCAAGAGCCTAAGTTTTGAGTGAGTTTCTACTGCCCTCATGCCTGGGATCTGTGACTGAGAAATTTGTCCTAAACCAAAATGATCGAATTCGTCGGCAGTAGGATTTTGTAACTTGGAGATGTCTAACCACTGTTGACTGGCAATGTCCTGCAAAATATTGACATCGATATAGATGTTTTCGAGATCTACAGGGTGATTGGTGTCTAGTAGCTTTAAAGTACCGCACTGGGTTTTAATTTTTGCCTGACGTTGCGATCGCGCTCTTTTGACTAGCACATCGATCTTGGTGGCTGATAGTTCTGCGTCGGAAAACTCCTCTGGGGGATTGAGAGCCATTTCTCGCCAATCTAAGTCTAAGATCGAGCAAATTTCAATAAAATTATAACGTTCGATAGGACGACCCGTAAAAAACCTCCAGACTGGCTGACGAGTCTTTAAATTTATTTCTTCTGCTAGATTTTCTTGAGTCCAGCCTTTGTAGTTAAAAGCTCTTTTTGCTTGTTTTATTCCTGCTGCTGATGCCTGGAGCGAACGTTTTGCCATATGAAACTAACCTTCCCCTTGCGATCGGGATACCTTGGATAATGGTTGTAAAGGCAATACTTCTCGTCTAACAATCTCATTTAATAATTCAGTTGAAGAGTTGAAGAACTGGAAAACTTGGAGCTTGAGGATTTGAGGAATTGGGGAACTTCCTCTGCACCCTTGCACCTCTGCACCCTAAACGAGAAGTATTGGGTTGCAAAGGAAATTTTCTTACCTCTAGCATTACGATCCTAGCGTTTTAACTGGAAAATAAAATATACAAATCGAATCAATTGCCCCTAGCGGCTTCTCTCTACAAGTGGGGTTTCCCAAGCTTTATTGAATATGAATAGGCAGTGTAGATAAATTTGTATAAGTTAAGAATCTTAAAGTTTCGCTTGACTTATTGCTATGTCTGATACCGTGCAGATGTGGTTAAATAGACGATGTATCATATAAAATTTGCAAGCGATAATTTTAAGAGCATACTTTGTCTATAGCGATCGCTCTTGTTTTTAGTTTGAGCTGTTGCTTAAACCAGACAGGGATTTAGATATTTAACTAACTTATTTTCAAACTCTTCAATCATAAAAGGTTTACAGATATAGTCTTCAAACCCGATACTTCTAATTTTTGCTTGCTGACAGGGTGTAGCTAATGCTGTCACAGCTATTACAGGGATATCCTGAGTAAGTAAATTTGATTTAAGCTGACTTATGATTTCAAAGCCAGATAGATCGGGCATAACTATATCTAAAATAATCAGGTTTGGTATTCTATCCAATACTAAATCTAAAGCCTTGGTGCTATCATCCAATCCATAGCATTTTAAATTCAACGCTTCAATAAGATAGCTTATGAGAAGTAAGTTATCGGGATTATCGTCTACTGCTAAGACAGAAGGAATAATTGTTAAACGTTTTTTAGACAACATTATGGTCAAATACTTTTAATAAATTAACTGATAAATTGTGTTGGTAGCTCTTTAATTTGGAAGCTAACAGGACTTCATCAAGGTTAGGCATTTCTTGATAGCAAGTTCGACAAAACCAATAGTATTTTTGGTGATTCACGTGTCTTAACAAGGGGTTGTGGCAGCAACAGCAAGTGTTCATCTATATTATCCGTTAAATTTAAGTGTGATGTATTTGTTAGCTCGCGTTTGTTTTTTGGTAGACATAGCAATAATTCTGCTAAAAACTACTGTAAATACCTGACGACATAGATATACCTCCTCAAGTCAAGCTTCAAAAACTACTCTGAGATTGCCCCGTTTTTTTGCTACCCGACAGGCAGTAGTATTGCCCAAACGCTCAAATTCCAAGTCAAGTATGGTTGAACCCACTTTGAGATTGTGCAATGAAAGACGATTAATTGATTCGGGTAAAACTGGCTCAATCACGCGCACGCAGTTATTAGCTGCATCGGGAACAAGATTGAGTGCCACCTGCAACAGTTGAAATAGGGTACCTGTCGCCATTTTTTACTAGATCCATCAAACGTAAGAGTTTGCCCCGCTGTTTGCGTTTCCAGCCTCTAATTTCAAACAGATCGACAAAATCAGCATCAAAGCTCAAACTAAGCTCAAAACTAACCGAACTAGTACTGTAATTAGTAATGCCTAATTCTTCAAACAGTCCACCATTAATCACGATTTCTCTTTCAATGCCAATGGTTTCTGCCGCAATTTGCTGTACTTCTAGATGGGGATTAGCACAGAGAACAGAAAGAGCAAAGCCACGACGAGCATTACTACTCAGCAGAATCGGTAACTGACCATCGATTTGTAATTCTAGACGATTTAAAAAGCGAGTATCTTGGCAAAATAGTCCCACACTGGTACTTGCTCCTGGC
>CAVRWR010000197.1:0-4038 GCA_963724445.1 uncultured cyanobacterium
TGCGCAACAGCGAGCAGAAATAATTGCTCAGAAGCAAAAAATTAGCTCCCGTTTTAATGAGCTAAGAAGTAGTTTAGGTTTGTCGGCTCAAGAAGCTGCCGATGCATTAATTTTACAGTCCGATTCCTCAATTTAAAGAGTATCTAAGTAACTACGGCGAAGTTAGTCGCGAGCTAGTCAATCTTAAAGCTGAATTTTGACGCTCATCCCGCTGTAGTTGCCAAGCAAGCCCAGCAAAATGATACTCAGGCAGAATTCAATCGTCGTGCTGAGTCTCTTTTGGGTAGACCTTTTGATTTTGATAGCCTCAAAGCTCTAAATATCAACAGTAATGATTACTCCCAGTCTCAAAGAGCTAGCTTATTCCAAGAGCTTATTTCTTTACAAGCAGAACAAGAGGGTTTAGGCTATTAGGGGCAGAGTTTAAAAGAGCAGATTGCCGAATTAGAGGTCAAGCAGGCAAATATGTCTCAATCTGGCTCAGAATTAGAGAAGCTCCAACGAGAAGTGCAGTTAGCGGAGGCAGTTTTCTCTTCCACTGCTACCCAATTGGATTCTCAGTAAATCTCAAACTTCTGCTTCCTATCCACCCGTATCTATAATCTCATCTCCAAGCTTACCAAAGCTCAGTTCTCCCAAAAAAGAGCTTGTGCTGTTAGGTTCGATGCTTTCTTCGGTGTTGTTAACGACAGGTTTATTGTCCCTCTGGTCAAAAGATAGATTAGAACAAGAAAGTCAAATTTCGAAATTGGCAGGGTCTGAAAATGCTAAAGGTAGTTCTAACGGAAGAGGTTATTACTATTTACCGCCTTTGCCCAAGACAAAAGCCAACTCTAGTGGAAAAAAGTAAGCCATAGACCATGAGTAGTAAATCGATCGCACCACAAAATCTACCAGAGGCAATAGTTTGGTATTACATAATTGGTACTTATGGTATTTACTTATTAGGAGCGAATTACTTCCTAACTGCCTTTATGGGGAAGTGCTTTGCTGTTTTGTCTATTCAAAAAATGGTGGGAGCAAACTGAAGCTACCCCTGAGCGCGATAAAGTTGTGATTGCTCCTCTAGCCTGGTTTTGGTTTGGGGCAATACTAATTATTGAACTAGCTTTGATTGTGGCTCACTTCAACTACGATATGGGCATGGGAACAATTATTAAATCATCGTCTCACTGGTTTCGCACCTGGGGCATATTTCTGGCATTTTTCCTTTAGCAGTAACAATAATACTTTGTAAACACAAAATGCAAACAGCCCGATAAACAATTTGTGGTCTAATTTCGAGATGACCTGCTAAAGGAAAAATGCCAAATATGCCCCAGGTGCGAAACCAGTGAGACGATGATTTAATAATTGTTCCCATGCCCATATCGTAGTTGAAGTGAGCCACAATCAAAGCTAGTTCAATAATTAGTATTGCCCCAAACCAAAACCAGGCTAGAGGAGCAATCACAACTTTATCGCGCTCAGGGGTAGCTTCAGTTTGCTCCCACCATTTTTTGAATAGACAAAACAGCAAAGCACTTCCCATAAAGGCAGTTAGGAAGTAATTCGCTCCTAATAAGTAAATACCATAAGTACCAATTATGTAATACCAAACTATTGCCTCTGGTAGATTTTGTGGTGCGATTGATTTACTACTCATGGTCTATGGCTTACCTTTTCCACTAGAGTTGGCTTTTGTCTTGGGCAAAGGCGGTAAATAGTAATAACCTCTTCCGTTAGAACTTCCGTTAGCATTTTCAGACCCTGCCAATTTTGGAATTTGACTTTCTTGTTCTAATCTATCTTTTGACCAGAGGGACAATAAACCTGTCGTTAACAACACCGAAGAAAGCATCGAACCCAACAGCACAAGCTCTTTTTTGGGAGAACTAGAGCTTTTTGGTAAGCTTGGAGATGAGATTATAGATACGGGTGGATAGGAAGCAGAAGTTTGAGATTTACTCAGGTCTAATTTAGTAGCAGTGGAAGAGAAAACTGCCTCCGCTAACTGCACTTCTCGTTGGAGCTTCTCTAATTCTGAGCCATCTTGAGACATATTCGCCTGCTTGACCTCCAATTCGGCTATCTGCTCTTTTAAACTCTGCGCCTGATCGCCTAAACCCTCTTGTTCTGCTTGTAAAGAAATAAGCTCTTGAAATAAGCTAGCTCTTTGAGACTGGGAAAAATCATTACTGTTGATATTTAGAGCTTTGAGGCTGGTGGAGTCAAAAGGTCTACCTAAAAGAGACTCGGCACGACGATTGAATTCTGCCTGAGTATCAT
Organism: uncultured cyanobacterium; assembly: GCA_963724445.1. Taxonomy (GTDB): domain Bacteria; phylum Cyanobacteriota; class Cyanobacteriia; order Cyanobacteriales; family Xenococcaceae; genus Waterburya. The sequence continues at coordinate 2,269 of CAVRWR010000197.1, forward strand.
TTTGCTGGGCTTGCTTGGCAACTACAGCGGGATGAGCGTCCGAAAATTCAGCTTTAAGATTGACTAGTTCGCGACTAACTTCGCCGTAATTACTTAGATACTCTTTAAATTGAGGATCGGACTGTAAAATTAATGCATCGGCAGCTTCTTGAGCCGACAAACCTAAACTACTTCTTAGCTCATTAAAACGGGAGCTAATTTTTTGCTTCTGAGCAATTATTTCTGCTCGCTGTTTGCGTAAATCCTCAATATTATAGGTTAAGTTTGAATTTTGCTCTGTTGAACTCAATCCCGAACTAATTTTGAACTGAGCCAATTTCTGGCGTGCCTGCTTTAGTTTTTCTCTAGTGGCTTGAAGAGTATTTTCCAGTTGTTGACTGTTATTGCTACTCTCATCATTTCTTAAGCGTTGAAGACTCTGCTGTAGGGCATTCTGAATCGCGATCGCCTTAATTTGAGCTAATTTAGGTTCGTCACCATTAATCTGAAACTCGATTAAAGTAGTGTTACCTGGAATTTCTACCTGCGGGCTTGCCAAATTCTGTTAAAGGCATACCAATACTTTGAGCCGCCTTATCCAAGACCTCTTCTGTCCCAGCCAGGTATTTATAGTTTTCTCTAGGATCGGCAAAATCGCTATTATAAGGAGATTCACTTTGAGAAGAAGCCTGCCCCACCCCTGGTAACTCTATACTGGTAGATGAATTACTAGAAGGAAGCGCAGGGGTCCATTTGCTGGTATAGCTGGGCGGTCTAAACTGAAGATAAGCAAAACTTGCCAGCCAAATAAATAAATTACCCAAGAGCCATATTTTGAGATAAATTTCTTGTCCCTTGGCTTGGTTGGCAAGGGCGATCGCTGATTATTAATGTATATCTCGTCTATACTTGTTACCTGCGCGTATTCAAGGTCATCGGCTTTATTTTCATGAACCTCATGAACCTTTATCGGTTGAGCGGTGGGCATTGACGCAACCACTTTATTTACTAGTCCAGGTGCCAACTGAGAGTAACCGCGATTGACAAAGGTGATCGCTTCAATTAGCTCTTCCTTTGGCGTATTCTTCAATAAGTATCCTGTAGCTCCAGCCTGTAGCGATCGCGCAACATACTCATTGTCATCATGCATACTTAGAATAATGACCTTGACACCAATAAACTTTTGGCAAATTATTGCTGTAGTTTCTACTCCATCGAGTACTGGCATCTCCATATCGATCAAGACTATATCAGGCTTCAGTATTTCTACTTGCTCAATTGCACTATGACCGTCACTAGCAGTACCGACAATCTCAAAATCCTCTATGGGTTCTAGCCAGGAACGAAGAGATTCTCTGACAGTCTTTTGATCATCTACTAATAAAATTTTAATCATATCGTTTTTATGAAAAAGCTGGCTGTTTTGCCAATTTAACTGTCCAAATTAATATGGATACAAATAAAATTTATTCAAGAAAACAAGGTTTCTAATTCTTTATACTCAGCAATATACAGTTAAAGCATACTTTTTGTAAACAAAATATTTATCTGCTTATTTAGGCGATCTAAATCTATAGTCTTAGTTTTTAGTTTGCTGATGGATTTTTTATTGTCTAATACTTATCTGAAATTAGACTATTGATTAGTATTATTGATGTTTTGGTATTTGAAATCTTGAACTGTATACTACTTTGCCTAATAAAAGTATTCATAATAAATAGCGACAAAACATTAATAAAAATTTTACTTGAAACACAATATTATGTATGATACCTTCTTAAGTATAATTGC
>CAVRWR010000198.1:0-60272 GCA_963724445.1 uncultured cyanobacterium
TATGGTCAAATAATTAATCGAATCACTAATCTTTTTGGGCTGTTCAAAATGAATATTGTGTCCGCAATTTTTAACTACGCTGAGGCGAGCTGAAGAACAAAAATTAGCTATTTCATGATTAATTGCCACAAATTTTCGATCTAATTCACCAACCAGAAGTACTAAAGAAACCTGCGCCTCCGTTAAATTGTTCCAGAGAGAAGGCTGCACTCCTAAACCCATGTGACGTAAAGATTTGGCTAGTTTATGAGGATTGTTATTTAGTCTTCTAGCGATCGCCTCAGGATAATTTGGCTGCTGGGTAAAGGAGTGGAATATAGGATTGCCATACCAACGTTGCACAAACTGAGCCAAATCACCCGACTCCAACTCTTGGACTAGCTTGAGATCTTGAGCAATTCGGCGATCGCGCTCTAGCTGAGTTGGTAATCCTGGTGAGGCAGATTCCAAGATAACCCCAGAAAAATATTGCGGAAAATAGATAGCCAGATATAAAGCCAATCGCCCCCCCATCGAATAGCCAACCAAGCAACAATGCTCAATTTTTAACTGCTTTAACAACCTAGTTATTGCTTGGGCAAGCTGAGGCATCCGAAAATTAGCATCACCATTTACTTCTGTCTTACCATGACCAGGTAAATCCACAGCCAAGCAGCAGAAATCTGACAGGTAGGGAATGACCCCAGAGAAATCATTACAATCCCCCATAAAGCCATGTAAAAATAAAATTACAGGCTTCTGGCGATCGCCGATTAAAATATAATTAAATTGATAATTCTGATTTATAGTGACTAACAACTAATTTAATTACTAAGCAGCAGAAATACCGTACTCAGCATTAAGTACGCTACGATAGTATCTTTGTAGCTGTTGAGTAGCAGCAGCCCAGCCCCATTGTTCTGCCTCAGTTCGGGCATTGCAGCGCATTTCTTCTCTAGCTTTCGTCGCTGCCAACAGTGACTTGGTGGCGGTAATAGCACCATCAGGATCGTCTGGCTCAAATAAGTAGCCATTAACCCCATCCGTCACAATATCAGGGATGCCTCCTGAGCGAGCAGCTACTACAGGACAACCCGCAGCCATTGCCTCTAGTAGAACTAAACCTAAAGTTTCGGTGCGGGAAGGGAAGACAAAAGCATCAGCCGAAGCAAAGGCGGCAGCTAATTCTAATCCTTGAAGATAGCCGACGAAATTGGTTTTGGTTCCTGCAAAATGAGCCTGTAAAGTCTCTCGATTGGGTCCATCGCCAACAATTGCTAAACGTGCTTGGGGAATTGCTTCTAATACAGGTTTGATCTGGTCGATTTGCTTTTCAACGGAAACTCGACCAACGTAGAGTAGTAAAGGATCTTCAGGATTTCCTTGGGACAAGCGCGATCGCATTTGTGCCGAGGCTAGATGAGGCTGAAACATTTCTGTGTCAACCCCTCGTTGCCAAAGATCTACCCGTTCAATGCCATGATCGATCAACTCTTGAACCATCGCGCTGGAGGTACAAAGATTTAGCTGTGCTTTGTTGTGAGCAGCTTTTAATAGCTCCCAAAGCAATCCCTCTAAGGCACCTAAGCCATAATGCTGGAGATACCGAGGTAAATGAGTATGGTAGGAGGCGACTAAAGGAATATTCATGGTTTTGGCATAATAAATCCCCCCTACTCCTAAAAATGCTGGATTGACCACATGAATTAAATCTGGCTGGAATTGTTCGATCGCATTTTTGGTGCCAATAGGAGGTAAAGCTAATTTAAGTTCGGGATATAACGGTAGAGGCATACCTGGCACGCCATAAATTTTTGCCCCCTTATATTCTGTCAAGCCTCCTTCAGGAGCAATTACTAATACATCGTCACCATTGCGCTGCAAATGCTCAATCGTGTGACGCAGACGGGTAACAATACCATCAACCTTGGGTAAAAACGTTTCGGTAAACAGGGCAATCCGCATAACATATAGAGATAAATTCTATTGATAATAAATTTAAAAGAATTTAAATAGGTGAGTTGGAAATTAAACTATATAAGATTCTACAGCTAGATTTAGTGAGATCTAGCAATATCAGGCAATAATGTTTTCTTAGAGTTGTCTTAAACTACGACTTTATTCAATCCTCCAGGCTGCTACTGCCAGGGAAAACCAGCCCACAATTAGCCCCATGCCCCCTAAAGGAGTAATTGCCCCAAACCACTTAATGCCGCTCAAGCTTAGAAGATATAAGCTACCAGAAAAAACGACTGTTCCAGCAATAAAGGCAGATCCCGCCACAATTAAAGGTCTTGAATTGGGAACGCGCTCTAACAGTAACGCAGTGAAAATTAGAGCCAGGGCGTGATACATCTGGTATTTAGTTCCAGTCTCCCAAATAGCCAGAGCAGATTCGCTCAATTTTTCTTTTAAAGCATGGCTGGCAAAAGCACCCAAAACTACTGATGTTCCACCCAATGCAGAAGCGATCGCTAAAAAGATTCGAGCCACAGTTTTCTCGCTAATGGTTATCAATCGATCATAATATTTTTTGGGAAAATTCTTAAACAACTGCATTTAAACTGGTCGGTTAAGCTTTTTTCGCTAATACTATAACGAAATAATCAGGATTAGGTAGTATTTATGTTGCAGTGTTTGTCTGCTAAGAAAAAGATTATTGCTTGCTGTAGCGCTGGGTTACTATTATTGACGGCGACTGGAGTGGCGGCAGAGACAGTGGTAGAGAAAATTACCCGCACAGGAAAACTAACTGCTGGAACTAGTAAGGATGCTTTACCTTTTGCTTATCGTAATGAAGCGGGAGAGCTGGTAGGTTATTCAGTTGATATTCTCAAGCTAATTACCAATCAGCTTGAACAAGAATATAGTCAGGAAATCGAATTAGAATTAGTGGCATTGCAGCCAAAAGAGCGGATTCCCCAACTGATGGAGGGAAAAGTTGATATTGTCTGTGATGCTAGCAGCTTTACCTGGAAACGCGATCGCCTGGTTGATTTTTCTTTTAGCTACAGTTCAACTGGAACGAGACTATTAACTGCCATGGGAAATGACTTTTGGGATGCTGATTCGCTGGTAAACAAACGTATTGGGGCATTAGCCGAGACTACCAACGAGCGAACTATTAGAACTGTTCAACCCCTAGCCGAAATTGTCATTGTCCAAGATCGTGCTGCTGGCTATGAAGCATTACAGCAGGGAAAAATAGACGCTTTCGCCTCAGACGGCATTCTTTTGGAAAGCTGGTTACAGACTATTCCCAATCCTGAAGATTTTCAGATTGTCGGCGACTATTCTCACGAAGGAATCGCCTGTATGGTACCAGAAAACAATTCGCAGTTTCTCAATGTCGTAAATTATACTCTAATTGAGTTTATGCAAGGATTTCTTAACGACAAACCCGAATATGTCACTATCTTTGAACAATGGTTTGGGGCGCAGGGAGCATTGCCCTTAACTCAGGATCTGAAGAACATTATGATTGACAATATGCAATTGTTGATTGATTTTACCGATCGAATAGTCAATTAATTATCTGGCATGCTTAGGTATTGGCATCATTGGGATTCAAATATATTTATTCCAGCTAGGATGAATATGAGATAATCCAAACTTAGGTGCAACCAAGTTTTTAACAAAGAGATTTATCAATACAATGTTCAACTTTTCGGGAGAAAGACCCAGTAATTTAGGAGTTAAAGACGGCAAACTTACTGCTTGTCCAGGAACTCCTAACTGTGTAAATAGTCAAAGTAATGATGCTCAATCAAAAATTGAAGCCTTGCCTACTGTGTCTATTGCTGACATTAAACAAGTAGTAAATGGCATGGCAGGAACTACCATTATTGAGGAAACTGACAGCTACCTCTATGTCGAATTTAAGAGCAAGCTAATGGGTTATGTAGATGACGTTGAGTTCTACCTTGATAATGCCAACAATGCAGTTCAAGTACGTTCTGCTTCTCGTCTGGGAAAATCTGACTTGGGAGTCAACCGCAAGCGAGTTGAAGAAATTAGAAGCAAACTAAAATAAGCCAGCCAAATATTAGACAATAAATTAACAGAATTATTCGGGTTGAGGTAACTTGACCCTTTTTTGTTGCAGATAAAGACAGTTATTAATTATTCATTATTAATTATCAAAACAATGCCTACTACAGCCTCAAGTAACAAATCTCCTCTAGCTGCTAACATTACTGCCAAACTTCAGTCAGGAGAGAGGTTGGCACATGCAGACTTTAGTCATCAAGATTTGTATGCGATCGCTTTAAATCAAGTCAATTTAGAGCAGGTGAATTTTTCTGGGAGTATCTTGACCAATGCCGATTTAGTTGGGGCAAATTTGACAGGGGCAAATTTGCAGCAGGCTGACTTGAGAGGGGCAGATCTCACGGGGGCAGATTTAACGGGAGCAGATCTTACGGGAGCATACTTGAGCCGTGCTGATATACGGCGCGCTAATTTGACCAATGCCAAGCTACAGAATACGCAGTTTCAGGTAACGCTCTATGATAGTCAAACAAGATTTCCTGAAGGCTTTGACTACAAAGGGTGTGGTGCAGTAGGACCAGGAGCCAAACTTAACGGAGCTTATTTAAATACCGCCAATCTGCGGGGGGTAGATTTAACGGGTGCAAAAATGATTGGGGCTTATCTAAGCGGAGCAGATTTCACGGGTGCAATCTTAGACGATGTTTCTCTTAGTGGAGCAATGCTGCAAAAAGCGATAATGACAGGAGCCAGTTTACGTAATGCACGCCTAGGTAATACTGAACTAAAAGGGGTGGATTTTCGGGCAGCAGATCTTACAGGAGCAAATTTAGAAAACTTACAGAACGTTGCTGGGGCAGATTTTAGTTTTGCCCAAGGCTTAAGCCAACAGGCTCGCTCGGCAATCTTAAACTTTCCTGCACCAGATTTAACTACCTGGAATTCCTACACTCGCTGCAATACCAAGGATAGTTTAGACAAACAGGGTTGATCTAGCAATCATACTGAATATTAATAAAGTTTTCCAGCATAAATTAAAATCAGGTTAAGAGAATCTTTAATAAAAAGTTAAAATAGTCATAACTCTTGCCTAGTAGGATTGAGTTAAATCGCAAATTAAAAGATAGATAGACCGATTAAATTAAGATTTTTAGAGCAAGAAAATTTATGGTTTACGATCAACAGACTGCTAATCAAACTGAGACAGTTCTACAGGCAGAAAATGTAAATGTTTATTATGGCAGCTTTTTAGCAGTCAAAGGTATTTATTTGGGCGTTACCAAAAATAAAGTTACTGCCTTTATTGGTCCTTCTGGATGCGGTAAGAGTACCCTATTGCGCTGTTACAATCGCCTCAATGATTTAATTCCTATTTTTCGTCTAGAAGGGTTAGTCACCTATCACGATCAAAACCTTTACGGCAAAGATATCGATCCCGTACAGGTAAGACGCAAGATTGGCATGGTTTTCCAAAGACCAAATCCTTTCCCTAAATCCATCTACGATAATATTGCTTTTGGTGCTAAGATCAATGGCTATAAAGGAAATATGGATGAGCTTGTAGAGCAATCGCTTCGGAGTGCGGCTCTATGGGATGAAGTTAAGGACAAGCTTAGGCAGAGTGGTTTAGCTCTAAGTGGTGGACAGCAGCAAAGACTATGTATTGCTAGAGCGATCGCTCTTCAGCCTGACGTAGTATTAATGGATGAACCCTGTTCTGCCCTAAGATCCTATTTCTACCCTCAAAGTGGAAGAGTTGATTCATCAGCTAAAAGAAAACTACACAATTGTCATCGTTACTCACAATATGCAGCAGGCTTCACGGGTAGCTGATTATACTGGCTTCTTCAACGTTACTGAAGTAGAAGGCGGCAATCGTCAGGGCTATCTAGCGGAATTTGCCCCCACTGAGCAAATCTTTCAAAATCCTCAAGAAGAGTCAACTCAACAGTATGTCAGCGGTCGCTTTGGTTAATTTTTAACTGCCAAAATTAGCTAAACTTGATTGAGTCGAACTAACTTTGTGGTTCAAAGCAGTAAAAACATCTAGCTAGATCCTTTGTCTACAGATCCCTTAGCACCTCGATTGAGAAATGCTTTTTGACTTCAAGCACCTTTATAGGTCAATTTCTTGATAGGATAAGTTGAATCTGGGATCGTTAAAATTTAAATTTATGTTTGTAAAAAAATACTTATCTCGTCTACTTGCATTGGTCTTAGTAGTTTCATTTACCTTGGTGGGCTGCGGTTCTAATCCTTCTGGACTTTCAGGGAACTACCGCGCTGACACTATTGCTGTCGTTGAAAATTTAAGAACGGCGATAGATTTACCTGATGATGCTACCAACAAAAAAGAGGTGGTTACTCTAGCGCGCCGACAAATTAGCGATTATGCTTCTCGTTATCGTCGTAATTCTGAAACCGCTGGTCTACGCTCATTTACTACTATGCAAACTGCATTGAATGCGATCGCAGGATACTATAGTTCTTACGGTAATCGTCCCGTACCAGAAAAGCTAAGAAAACGCTTGAATCAAGAGTTTAAGCAGGTAGAAATTTCTTTAAATCGAGGAGTTTAACCATAGCAACTTAGTTTTAGATAGCAAAACTTAATCCTTTTGAGTGATAGTATTCAGGAGGATTTTTTGTGTTACTCAGATTTTTTTTTGGATTTTTTTTAAAAAATTACCCTGGAGGCCAACTCAAAAAGCGATCGCCCAAAATGTGGAGATGTAGATGATCGACAGTTTGTCCTCCATCAGCACCATTATTAATCACTATTCTATAGCCGTTGTCCAGATTGGCTTGTTCGGCAACCTTTTTGGCAGTCATTAATAGATGCCCCATCAATGCTGTATCTCCCTGTTGGGATTCAGATAAACGGGGAATAGGTTTTTTGGGAATGACTAGAATATGAGTTGGGGCTTGGGGGTTAACATCTTTAAAGGCTAAAGCTAAATCATCTTCATAGACAATATCGGCAGGAATCTCGCGGCGAATAATCTTGCCAAAAATAGTATCGGTCATAATTGCTCGAAAATAACTCTCGTCATGGTAGTCAACAATATTTATTGTAAGGGTATGATTATTTTTACAATCAAATTTTTTTCTCAACAGGCTTAAAAGTTCTAGAAAGTCGAGCCGCGATCGCTATTTGACTACCCGATCGATTTGAGGAAGTTGACAGCTATTGATCGAATCGACAATTGGCATTTTCTTCCCCGTACGTTTGTCCAGTAGCTGCTGAAAAAAAATATTTGTATGTGCAGGATCTAGCTGTTGCAAAGCTTGAAGTAAATCAATCGATTGAGCTAAAAGTTGTTCCACATTGATTCCTTCATAGTCTGGTTGATAATCATATAACCGTCTGACTGCCTCCCCCAATAAAATAATTGCTCCTCGCAGATTATCGTTGCTCAGATGATAACAGCCTACAGCTACCTGTAAAATTCCCTGATAAAAACGTTTATCCATTTCAGGTGCATCAACCCAGATTGCTTCTAAAGTATCGTGACAGGCATAAAATTGCTGCTGATTAAATTCTTCGATTCCTTGACTAAATTCAGGAGACATTACCAATAAAACGCTTTTATCACGCTAGATTATTTCACAGTACGGCAGATCCTACTGTTAGCTGCCCATTGCGTTACAAAGTTGATGAATTTCTTCACTGCTAATCGACTGGCGATCGCCAGCAAAGGCGTTATCAGCAGTAAGAAATAGCATACAGTGACATTTCTTTTCTTCTCGCATCGGCACACAAGGGCAATTCCAGTAAGCTTTTTTAACCTCAGCCTGTTTATCTTCATAGTGACGACAGGGACATAGAGGGCTGCCTAGTTCCTGTTTATGCTGCGCCAATCCTTTGATTACCGCGGCAGTGACAGATAAATTGCTGCAAAAGTAAGTATCGGTGCGTTGAGCATATTTTTCGGCAAATTTCCTCATAGATTCCAAATTTTTGTCTCGATCCTTTGATTCTTGATTTAGCGTAGTCATAATCTTATATATCTTAAATTGAAGACTTAAAGCTCAAAATTAGGCTCAATTTCTGACCATTGGTCAATTGTAGGTTAAATCAATTTTATTGAATTGTTGCAAAATAATACTGCGTCAATGGGAATAATTATAATGAAACGATTTTTTTGGATAATTTATTGATTTATCAAAGATTTCACCATGTCCAAGATATAAACTAATTTAGTGACAGAAGATTAAGTGTGATAAGTCTGTGGTTGTAAGTTATTCTAGTCTCACTAATTGATTAATATTTTGTTTTTGGCTGCATCATCTGGTTATTCCTTTGTAGATTAGACATTATAGAACAGATAATAGCCTCAACTTCATAATTGAATCTACCAAAAAATGTTTATATATTTTTTCTAAGACCTAAATTAACCGTAACCTTATGTTTCTTTGAGAAGCTAGTTTCCCCACCTCCTATTTGAAATATTTGCAGAAGTTAGAAGACATCTAAATATTATGAACTCATCCAGCAACGGCAGCGGTAATCATCTTTTCGACCAAAGTTCACCCTTTAACCCAGACAATAGCAGCCAAGTAAGCAATAATGCAGCCGATCCAGGGGGGATTCGCGTCTTAATTGTAGATGACCAAAAAATGATTCGCGAAGGCTTAAAAGCCTTAATCAAAACTGAAAATGATCTAAACATAGTTGGGGTTGCCGAGAATGGGGAACATGCTGTTAAACAGGTAGAAACATTAAATCCCAATGTTGTCCTAATGGATATGGAAATGCCTGGAATGAACGGGATGGAGGCAACAAAGATCATTTGTCAAAAATTCCCCGACGTTAAGGTTTTGGTTTTAAGTACTTTTGATACTCAAGAATATGTCTCAAGATCCCTCAACTCGGGGGCAATGGGGTACTTACTCAAAGGTACGCCAGCTAAAGAATTAACCGATGCTATTAGATCGATTTATCGCGGTTATGCCCAAATTGGTCCTGGAATTTACCGTAACTTAGCTCTGCCACAGGTAGAAGAGGCGGCAAAGCTGAGTGTAATGTCACCTCTGAAAACTCATGTCCAGGAAGAGGTTAACTTGGAAAAATCTTATCCCCCTGGTGAATTAGTCAGCAGCAAATTAAGTAAAGAAGATTCTGCTTTAGCCAAACGGAATCCTGCTGGGATCAACGAGCGTCAGTTTGAGCAGACGGTAATGCTCCGTCCTTCACCTAAATGGTCTCGCTTAAGCATGGCCTGTATTATGGGCGTCACCGCATTTACCGTGATTTGGTCTATATTTGCCAAAATAGAACAGGTAATTCCTGCCCAGGGGATTATTCAGCCTACGGGAAAACAACAGGAAATTCAAGTCCCGACCAATGGTGTTGTCCAAGAAGTTAGAGTTAAAGAAGGCGATCGCGTAGAAAAAGGAGATATACTAATGCTTCTAGACACCACTACTTCTCAAGCGCAGGTTGATTCTTTGACCCAGGTGCGTAAGTCTTTAAAACAAGAAAATAAATTTTACCGCGCCTTGATGGCGGGGGATATCGACTCCAATAATATTGACGGTACGATCGCTTCTTTAAAAATTCCTCGGGAAGTAGTCTCCTTAACTCGCAATCGTACCGAGTTAATGGAAGAAAATCAGATGTTAAATAGTCTTTTAGGGGGCGATGGCGGCAGTTTTAGTGCAGAACAGCAAGCTAGACTAGAAGCATCAAGAGCAGACTTGAGTGAACGCACCTCATCAGCTAGATTAGAAGTCGAGCAGCTAGAAAAACAGTTAGAGCAGAATAATATTCAGCTAAATGATACTAGAGCGCAGTTAACTACGGCCAAACTGAATCTAACAGAAATTGAGACACGCAACAAAGAAGCAAGACAACAGGCAGAAGACAGCATTAAAATTGACCAGGAAACTTTGAATGCCATATTACCCGTTTATAAGGAGGGGGGAATAGCCAAGATTCAGGTGGATCAACAAAGACAAAAAATCAACGATCGCAATGCCTCAATGGTAGATTCGCTGAAACAGGGTACTCTAGAACGCGAGCGCCAACAACAGGAGGTAACTTCTCTACAGGCTGAAATTAATCGACTTTTACAAGAAGAACAGCGATTGACCTTGGACATTAGTCAAGCCAGAGCTCAGCTTAGTAATACCACTTCTGTCTCCCGAAAAGATATTTACGATCAAAGAGCAGAAAACCGCAAGCGTCTGTCAGAAATCGATAGTCAGCTAAATAAAACTATTGTCGAAAACGACAAGCAGATTGCCGAGATTAATAGTCAAGTTGCTGGGGCAGAGCAAAATCTAAAATATCAGACCATTGTAGCTCCAGTAACAGGAGATGTATTTGACCTGCGGGCATATCCAGGCTATGTTCCTCCTGCTGGTCAAGCAGCTAGTCCAGTATTGCAAATTGTACCGACAGAAGATCTAATTGCCGAAGTGTTTGTTACTCCCAAAGACATCGGTTATGTAGAAAAAGGGATGCCCGTTGATGTGCGCATCAGTGCTTTTGATTTTGGTGAGTATGGTGGCATTGACGGTGACGTAGAATTTATCAGCGCCAGTGCTTTAGAACCAGAACCACCCTATGATTTCTTCCGCTACGTAGTAAGAGTAAAACTAGATCGAGACTACCTAATTGTCAAAAACAAGAAGAAATTTATCCAGCCAGGGATGGAAGTTCAAGCCAACGTCAGAATTAATGAAAATCGTACCGTATGGAATCTCTTAACCGATCAATTCTTAGGTGGGGTTAAGAAGCTGAAGAAGTTAGACTAAACTTTTAAGTTTGAGCATGAAGTCTTAAACAAGAAGTCTTAAATATTTACCAAGGCGTTCTGTTGAACGTCTTTTTTTGTTCAAGCTAAATAATAAACATTTAAGTAAACATCGCTTTGCGTATTACAAACGCAATTACACTTACGGCACAGATTACAGCTAATTGTCCCAGAAGAGGATAAACAGAGTAAATAGCGATCGCCTGGGGCAAAGAGTCAATTCCTTCTCCCAAGCCTGTCGCAAAGTACATTACCGTCAGATACAAGATGCCCGTTAAATGAATGACCACTAGACCCACCAAACAGCTAGCAATTAGAGTCGAGAAGCGGACTAAGGTCTGAAATGCTAACCAGCCACACAGCCAAGCACCAAAAATAAACCCGATTAAATAACCCAAATTAGGCTGTTGCAGATATGCGCCGCCACCGCCGCGATCGAAGATCGGTAATCCAGAAAGACCCAATAATACATAAGCTGTTTGAGATAGTAAGGCGGCATTTTTTCCTCCTAAACAGGCTATCAGCAAAACCGCTCCTACTTGATAACTTACTCCTAATGTCTGAACCCCAAATCCCTGACCCCACCATGACCAAGGAGCAGCAATAGTATAGGCTGGAATAAAAGTTCCCGCAGTAGTTAAAATTACGCCAATCGCCGCCCAAAGTAATACTTCGGGGACTGATGGTATATGGGGGCGATTCGGCTGGTCTATAGCCAAATCTAGCTGACTACGTAACCATTTGTTTTCCTGGTGTAAATTCTCTAAACTGCTTTGCTTTTGTTGGAGAAGCTTTTGTAGTCGATCGATAATCACTTTCACGGGATGAGGAGTAATTCCCCACTCATAGTCAGTAATGTCAGATTTTGGTTTGGGCAATTCTTTGAGGTCGGACATAGACAAAAATACTTGAGAGTATTTCCCAGTTTAGCTTTGGATCGATTTTGTTGGATAAATTTGCTCGCTCTAAATAGTTAAAACTACATTAAAAACTTGGGCAAGTTGTCCATTATTCACGAGCCACTGTTGACCAGTTTCCCGAAGAGAGCTTTTTTCCTTGATATTGTCTAACTTTGGCAAGAGTCATAAAATATGCCCAGGCTTGAGCGATCGCCCGATCTTTAAAATTGTAAACTGTAACCAATCGTCGATTATATTCATTAAGTTCAGCTTTTCGCTCGGACTGATAGTCTTCCAGGCGATCTAAGCTGCTCAATACACTAGGATCGAAAAACCCGAGCAGTACGCCATAAACCTGATTGTCTCCTGGGGTAATTGCTGGATAGCCAACTGATAAATGATATAAGTCTCCCCGAATATATGCAGGGGTTTGAGAGGCAATCTTGCCCTCACAGTAAGCTAAATAGTTCGCTTCACCAGGCTTGAGAGTACCGTAAACAAAAACATTGAGGGTTGATGATGCGGATTTCATCAGATAATTTACTTGTTGGTTAATAATTTAGGATTTAGTCATTGAAAGTAGCTACTTGGAACGTTAATTCTATTCGGACTCGACAGCAAATTGTGACAGACTGGTTACAACAGCATCGAGTGGATGTATTATGTCTGCAAGAAACAAAAGTCCAAGACCAGGACTTCCCGCGATCGCCATTTGAAGATTTAGGTTATCACGTCTATATTTCAGGACAAAAATCCTATAACGGCGTAGCTCTGCTTAGTTTAAACCCCTTGAGCGAAGTTAGTGTCGGCTTTGGTTCCATAATTGGCGAGGTAGGAAATCTAGATGTGCAGAAGCGGGTGATCGGTGGAATTGCTGGGGACGTTAGAATTGTCAATCTCTATGTGCCAAACGGTTCGGCGATCGCTAGCGATAAATATGAATATAAGCTTACCTGGCTCCAAACACTGCGAACATATCTTCAGATTTTGCAAACCAAAAACCAGCAAATATGTGTCTGCGGCGACTTTAATATTGCTTTAGAAGATAAAGATATCTATACCAACAAGGGTAGAGAAAAACATATCATGTCTTCTCCTATAGAAAGAGAGGCACTAACTCAAATCTTGGAACTGGGATTTCAAGATGCTTTTCGCAAGTTCACCACCGAGGGAGGACAATATAGCTGGTGGGATTATCGTTCTGGAGGATTTTCTCGTAATCGAGGTTGGCGAATCGACCATCATTACCTTACCGAAAAGCTTTACCAACAGGCTACTAAATGCTGGATCGATGTAGAACCGAGAAAGTTGGAAAAACCTAGCGACCATGCCCCTGTAATTGTAGAATTTTAAAAGTGTTGGCTAATCATAGCTAGTTTTAACTTAAGATCGAGATATAAGAGTGCGCCAAGGTTGGGATTATTATGGGTAAACAAGCCAAGCTAAAGAAAATTAGACAGCAAAAAGCCAATGCCAAATCTAATGTTAAATCTCATGAAAAGTATGAGCCAACTCAGTTTGCCGAGCAGTTTGAAAAAATGGGATATCAGGTTCAAATCGATCCTCGACTACAACCAAAGACCAACCGAGGAAATATAGCTCCAGAAATTCCTCGCGAGCAAATCGAACCCCAACTGTAGATAGTTTTTCTTTAAAACTCAAAGTAAAACATTGTTTGAGTTTTTGCGGCTTAATTCTCGGCTAGATATTGGCAACACAATAGGCCAAAATAACGGCGCAAATATAATTATAATCCAGGATATGAGATGGCTTTTTGAGGTTCTTCTATCCAACAAAAATAGCATTGTCCAATAAATTGAGATTATTAAAGCGATTACATAATACCAAGCAGTTATTTTTTCTAACATTTATTAGTAAAGACTTAATTAATTTTATAATTTTATGCTTCATTATTGTCGGTAACTGTTGTAAAGGTAAGCAGTGTAAACACCTAAATATTGTTGACTTAGTTAATATCTATAGGAAGTTTAAAAGATAGATAAAAATAATTCCTACAATTAAGCACGAGCTAATTTTGTGCTATAGCTGTTAGGTGAAATCGTAAAAAAAATCTATATTAAGCTATATATAAATACAGATATGCTCAAGATTCAGTTGCTACAACCTAATAGATGAAAAGCCTAAACTGGCGTAAGAAATTCGATTTGCCTCCTTTATTTTGGTTGATTGCCCTGATCGCCTTAATTAATTCAATTAGCTTTACAATTATAATTCCGCTACTTTATCCTTATGCCAAGCAGTTTGGACTGAGCGATTTTCAGGCAAGCTTATTAACCACTGCTTTTGCCCTAGCGCAGTTTTTCGGCACTCCTGTTTTAGGGAAGCTATCGGATCGGCTTGGACGTAAATACATTCTCGTGTTTAGCTTGGCAGGAACCATGGTAGCTAATCTTTTAGCCAGCGTTGCAGCAGTCGCCTGGTTGTTATATTTAGCCAGAATATTAGATGGTTTGACGGGGGGGAATAATTCCGTTGCCAGTGCCGTAATTAGCGATATTACTACCCCAGAACAACGTCCCAAGGCTTTTGGCATTTTTGGGGCTACTTTTCGTTTGGGATTTGTAATTGGCCCTGTTCTAAGTTACTTTGCCCAGCAACTACCGACGTTACCAGGTGTTTCCTCTTTGGGCATGAGTTTCCTCATCAGTGCAGCGATCGCCGCAATTGCTTCTTTATTAACTTTATTTTTCTTGCCAGAAACCACCTCACACCAGGGAGAATTCAGCTTAAGCTGGGATGATTTTGCCTTTGGTAAGATTGCTAAATCAGCCACCAGACCAAGATTAGGTAGTTTGTTTATTTTGACCTTTTTAAGCGGTAGCACCTTTACGATCTTTACCTTTGCTTTTCAACCGTTTTTCCTCAATGTTTTAGGACAAGATGCTAAAGGACTAGCAATTATGTTTGCCTTGGTGGGAATCTTGGGCTTCATCTCCCAAGTATTTGCTCTAGAGCCTTTAAGTAACAGATTTAATTTGATTGATATTATTGCTGTATCCCTGGCATTGAGGGGTGTAACTTTCTTGCTGATGCCGACTTTTCCTACCTATGGGGCATTTGTCATAATTCTGATGGTATTTGGGGTGGTAAATTCTTTTCCGATGCCTTTGATCGACACGGTATTATCCCTTAATTCCCAGAATCAAGAGCAGGGAGAAGTGCTGGGGATCAACTCGTCTTATCTGAGTATGTCTAATGCGATTGGTCCGATTATCTCTGGTTTACTGGTTAGTTTGAATTACACCACTCCCTTATGGATTACTGGCGGCTTGACTATCTTAGTGGCAATCTTTGCGATGAATCTTAAGTCGCAGTTTAAATGTAACAAGGCAGTAGTGGGTAGCTAATTGTTCAAGGCGATCGCTGTCTTTAGAATGCCCAAAATAATTAATTAATGACAAAGCAAATTAACCCAGGTTAGCCTTGATTTCTAAAGTCAGAGAACGATTAGAATTATCTATCAAATATCAGTTACAACTGATACAAAGTTTGGTAATAATGATAGTCTGATGCAAAACTTAATCAGGGATAAATGGGGTACCGAGGTAATGGGCGAGTCAAACGTAGCGGAAGTTTTAGTAAAGTGTCTAGAAAATGAAGGAGTGGAATATGTTTTTGGTTTGCCAGGGGAAGAGAACTTACACGTCCTGGAAGCTTTGAGAGACTCACCGATTCAATTTATTACAACTCGTCACGAACAGGGTGCGGCATTCATGGCGGATGTCTACGGTCGTTTGACAGGTAAAGCGGGAGTCTGCTTATCTACTTTGGGACCAGGGGCAACCAATCTCATGACAGGAGTGGCAGATGCCAATCTTGATGGTGCGCCATTAGTAGCAATCACAGGTCAGGTGGGAACGGATCGAATGCATATTGAATCCCACCAGTACCTCGATCTAGTAGCACTATTTGCCCCCATCACAAAATGGAACGCCCAAATTGTTCGTCCAGATAACACTACCGAGGTTGTGCGGAAGGCATTTAAGGTAGCTCAAGCCGAAAAGCCAGGGGCAGTTCATATTGATTTACCAGAAAATATTGCTGCGATGCCCCTGAATGCCATGCCTCTGTCGCGAGATAATCGAGAAAAAACCTATGCCTCAACTCGGAGCTTAAACGCTGCTGCCGCTGCGATCTCTAAAGCCAAAAATCCTTTAATTCTGGCGGGAAACGGCGTAATTCGTGGTTGTGCCAGTGAAGCCCTGACTGAATTTGCTACTCAATTAGGTATCCCTGTTGCTAATACCTTTATGGGGAAAGGAGCTATTCCTTACACTCATCCACTATCCTTGTGGACAATTGGCTTGCAACAGCGCGATTTAATTAGCTGTGCTTTTGACGATACAGATCTGGTAATTGCCGTGGGATACGATTTAATTGAATATTCCCCTAAGAAGTGGAATCCTGAAGGCAAAAAGCAGATTATTCACATCGACGAGAGCAGATCGGAAATTGATAGTAGCTATATTCCCCAGGTAGAAGTATTTGGTGATGTTTCTGATTCTCTCAATGATATTATGAAGCGTTGCGATCGCTCTAGCAAGGAGACTCCTGCAAATATCAGTAGTTTACGGCGGGAGATTAGAGAGGATTATGAACAATATGCCAATGACGATGGTTTCCCCATTAAGCCGCAAAAAATTATCTACGATCTCCGCCAGGTAATGGATCCAGAAGATATTGTGATTTCAGATGTCGGAGCGCACAAAATGTGGATGGCGCGTCACTATCATTCGGATTGTCCTAATACCTGCATTATTTCTAATGGTTTTGCGGCGATGGGTATCGCGATCCCAGGAGCAATGGCAGCTAAATTGGTTTATCCTGAGCGTAAAATTGTGGCGGTAACTGGGGATGGTGGTTTTATGATGAACTGTCAGGAATTAGAAACTGCCCTACGAGTCAAAACTCCTTTTGTCACCTTGATTTTTAATGACAACGGCTATGGCTTGATTGAATGGAAACAAATCAATCAGTTTGGTCACTCAACTTCGATTAAGTTTGGCAATCCTGATTTTGTTAAATTTGCCGAAAGCATGGGTTTAAAAGGTTATCGGGTTAAGTCCGCTGCTGATTTGATTCCAACTCTACAAAAAGCGCTGGCAGATGAAGTACCATCGGTAATTGACTGTCCTGTAGACTACAGGGAAAACTTGCGTTTTTCACAAAAATCAGGAGATCTAAGCTGTAAGATTACAATCTAGTATTTTGATAAGAGAATCATTTAAGAGTGGATAGTAAATTACTCACTCTTTTTTTGTGCCAAAGTTAATCGGCTTAAAACAAAACGTAACTTATAGTTTTTGATTTGCGTTTGGCGTTAATATCTACTTAGCTATATTTAATTGATTTAAGAACTAGTTATGCCCCGTACTCAAAGAAACGATAACTTCGTAGATAAAACTTTTACTGTAATGGCAGACATTATTCTCAAAGCTTTGCCTACCAACAGAAAAGCAAAGGAAGCATTTGCCTATTACCGTGATGGTATGTCTGCTCAAGGAGATGGCGAATACGCAGAAGCTTTAGAAAACTACGAGGAGGCATTGACCCTGGAAGAAGATCCTAACGATCGCAGCTATATTCTTTATAATATGGGCTTAATTTATGCCAGCAATGGCAGCATCGATAAGGCGATTGAATTGTATACTGAGTCGATCGATCTTAATCCGAGAATGCCCCAAGCCTTAAATAATATCGCCGTGATCTATCATTATGAAGGTGAAAAAGCCAAAGAAGCAGGAAATGTAGAAAAAGCCGAGTCCTACTATGATAAGGCGGCCGAATACTGGAAACAAGCAATTCGTATCGCACCAAATAACTACCTGGAAGCCCAAAACTGGCTTAAGATGACAGGGAGATCGGAAATGGATGTATTCTTTTAATAGTCAAAAGTCAAAAGTCAAAATGATTGATCGCAATGAAGTAAGAAAAGTAGCCAATTTAGCTCGCTTAAATATTACTGAGGCTGAAGAGGAGGAATTTACTACTCAGCTCAATAGCATTTTGCAGTATTTCGATCAGTTGAGCGAGTTAGACACTAGCGATGTTAAACCAACCACTAGAGCAATTGAAACTAGTAATATCACCCGCGCCGATAAGCTAGCTCCTTTTCCCCATAAAGAGGAATTATTGAAAGCTGCACCCGAACAACAGGGAGAGTTTTTCCGCGTACCTAAAATTATCAGTATTGATGAAGACTAAATCTTTAGTTTTATTCGTACAGTACAATTCCAGAGGTTGGCTCGACTACTACCACTCTATCGGCAGTCAAGTTACCAGTTGCTGCACCTGCTGCTGCACCACCGATGATTTCTGTTGCACCTGCATCCCCAAATACTTCGCCTAAAATAGTGCCACCTGCTGCACCAATACCCGCATCTTTAGCGATCGCACCTGCGGATGTATCGCGGGGATCTTTTTCATCTTTGATTATTCCCGAAGAAGCATTAATAGTATAGCTATAGCCATCATAAGTTACTGCTTCTGCCACATAGCGTAACCCACCTTCGGCTGGCACATATTTACCAACTATAGTAGCCCCTGCGGGAATAACCACATCACCAATTGCACCTCTTTGTTTAGCTATCAAATTGTAAGAATAGGTGCGATCGTTGTTAAGATACAGGGTTTCTTCTTGTGCGCTTTTTGCTAATAGATTGTAATTGGATCCTTGAGCGGTTAAAGTTTGACTTGTCTGGCTTAATACTTGCTGCGGATATAAGGTGACACTACCAATTAGAACTGCTAATGCAGCCACCCAACCTTTTGCTCTAAAGTTTTTTTCTGCTTGATTGTTATTGAACATATTCATTCAAATGATTTGTTTATTATATTTATGTTCCAATTAGTAGCGCGATCGCAGGCGATCGCGCTATGGTTTATCAAATACTATTGATAAATATTTTGCTCTTCAATACCTAGTTCAGAAGCTAAAGTAGCTTGTAAATCTGACGGTAGTAAGACTCGATTTATGCCGTGAATAACGCCATTACTAGCCTGGATATCAGGAGTAACTACACTGGCATTATTGATGACCACACCCATATCTGTAACTGCTGTTGCCACTCCCCCATTTAGGGTATCGACATTCCCGCCAAGAATTTCACTGGATGCTACTGCTTTTGGGATAACGTGATAGGAAAGTACCTGCTGCAATACCTCTTTATTTTCGGGCTTCAATAAATATTCTAATGTACCTTTGGGTAATTGGCTAAATGCCTCATCCGTAGGGGCAAGCACTGTGTAAGAAGAGCTTGAATCTGCTAATGTATCGGCTAATCCTGCTGCTTCCACTGCTTGGACTAAGGTGCTAAATGATTGGCTTCCCGATGCCACCTCTACAATATTGCCAGTTTCGGTACTAGCTTCGTTCATCTGCATGTTCTCCATTTCCATAGAAGAAGAATCTTTCATGCCTTCATGGTTATTGGCTAATGCAGGGGTTATAGATAAAGCACCCATGCTCACAATACTCGTCAACACTAATAGTTTTCGAGCGGTTTTTGTCAAGAAATTAAATCTCATAAAAATGTTTCGGATTAATTAGTACATTTATATTTTAGTAATTGGTACTAAGTAACTTATATAACTTTTGTCAGAGATTGTATTTTCTAATATTTATGACTATTGATAGAAAAATGACATCCAATAACATTAATTAATAATCAATGTAGCGATTTTTATTTAATCGGTTAATTTGAATGCGGCGCAACTATGACTTATTGTTCATTGCTAAATATTCTCTGATTAATCGATATGGTCTAATCAAATAATATAAAAGTTGCGATCGCCAATTAAGGCAGCTATCTTTGATCAAATCGAGCTAATTGCCGCTTCAAAGCTTTGGAGGATCGTTTCTAAGGAGAAGTTGGCTTGAGCATCGTGATGACCTTGTTGGGCGATAGAATCGGCTAAAGGGCGATCGCCGATTAGCTTGTCAATCAACTGGCGCAGAGCGATCGCATCTATATTATGAACTGGCATTACCCCATCTGTAGGAGAAATAGTTGTACCAAATAAAGTGTGATCTGCATTAGAATCGGGCAAGAGACTATCGACTGCCAGAGGTTCTAAATTATTATTTAGCTGCGAATCTAAAAACATAAAATTATATTGTTAATTAAATAAGAAAAACTGAAGTATGATTATTTAATATCTAAAATTTAAGAAAACTAATCTTATATTTAGATTTTACTGTTAAATTTTTATCAGTTCCTCTAGGAAAATAACGATATTTATTTATGTCTTAATTTGCGAAAAATAGCTAGTTCGAGCGATTTAAGCTTACGATATAGCAATTTATATCTATACTTAACAGTAAGTTTATAAACTAAACTTAAAATTGCTTTTTATCTTCGTATATCTACTTAACTACAAATAGCTATATAGATAAATAATTTGTTCGACAAATTTTTGCCTTGTTATTATAGATAAGACTTCTGACAAAAATTATAAATCTTGAAACCTAATTATATTAAATAGAGCCTGGTATATACCAAGCTCTTGTAGGTTAGTAATCTAAATTATCCGCAGCATTATAAACATCGATCGCTGGATTGCTTTTGAGCTGTAACGTGTTATTGTCGCTGTCGCTGTCAGGATTGATATAGCGGTGATGGACTTTCCTGATTTGGCGAACTTTTGAGGTTCCGCCGATGTTTCCCTGAACTCCAGTGGTAACGCTAGCATTACCTTGGCAGGTACCATCACTTTGAAACTCAACATCATTAGTCCGCTCTGTCGGTTTTGGGGAACCACTAATGTTATATTGCACCGAAACATCTGCCTGAATACATTGAGCCATAACTGCAGGCAGATAATAACTGCCGCTGATTAAGCTGAACCAGGAAGATAGTCCCAATGACCATCCAATAAATCTCATGGCTATTCTCCTTCTAATTACAGCGATGATGAGAAGTACTGGTTTGAGCTATGCTTCCCGATAGAGTAGTCTTGGTAGCCTGGTAAGAACTCTGCTGGCAGTTAGCCTGACGGTCGTTCTGGTAACTTCGCCAGGGCAAACTCAAATAACGTAATGGATTCCAAGATCTATAGTTACGGCGACCAGGAACATCAACGGTAGTTCCTCTTGAGTTGACATAAATCCTACCATCACTATGAGTAATAGCTTCTGTGTTAGCAGTCTGGACTTTTATCTCGTGGGCAGAAACACTATTAGGGATATTTGCGATCGCCATGGTCGGTAAAATAATACCTACCACCGTTAACTCGATCAATTTATACGATTTCATGGTGTAAATTCTCTTTTTCAGCAAGTACAAATAGGCTTAGTA
Organism: uncultured cyanobacterium; assembly: GCA_963724445.1. Classification (GTDB taxonomy): domain Bacteria; phylum Cyanobacteriota; class Cyanobacteriia; order Cyanobacteriales; family Xenococcaceae; genus Waterburya. The sequence goes on from CAVRWR010000198.1 coordinate 20,947, forward strand.
ACGGCTCGGACGCTCCCGACGAATATGACTGCTATTTATCTGTTGGGCATCCTGAACGCAAGTATTATATTCCCCTACCTGATCGCAATATTGATCGCTACGCTGAACAATTCCCGTATTTCCTCGTTCGCCGTATCGATCATAGCTAGAGCTAGAGCTAGAGCCATAGCGATCGCGATATTCTGTATGTTGCTGATTGCTTTGATTAGAATTTTGGATAGAAACGTTATCTGCTCCAGTTATTACCGATTCTTGAACTGATTCTTGGATTAGAGCATCGTCCGCTCGAGCAGGAGTAACCATACCAATGGTAGAAACAGCTAATAGACCTAAGACAATCTGTTTACCGTTGTCAGCAAATGTTTGTATATTCATAGTGAAAAAATAGTCTCTCGTGAAATCAACCTTGTCTAGTTTTTAGACGCACCTCTTAAGTTGGGGTTCCACATGAGGAAAATTTATCGATATCTTTACAATTAATTATTCATTTTAACTAGCTTGCTGAAGCGCCATGATCCTTGTGTTTATTAGCCTTTAATGAGATTTTTTGCTATTAGATACGAAAAGTTAACAGATAGGAATAGACGAAAAAATTCTGATAATATCTTCATTAGTCCTTATATATTATCGATAAATTATCGATATCTAAACAATGGGTTTAAGAATAGTCAAAGACTTTGACGCGACCTTTACTCTAGACTCCCAAGCTCAAGAAACCTTATTTAGTTTGCTGACCAACCAGACTTTTGTCGAACAGATGAGTCAAAAACTCCACGAAAGTAAAATCGAATTTAGCAATTTATTGTTTCAGCCAGTTCCTTACAGTCAGCATACGCCAAAAGGAATGCCCAGAGAATTTGAGCGTTATCATAACAATAGCGATTACATAATCATCAATGTACCGCCAAACTTTATGTTTCAAGCCAAAATTTTTAAACCTAGTCGTCTGTGCGCCATTTATCGCAAGGTTAATCCCTAAGTAGTAAACAATAAATAAATTTAACTCTTCCACAAACCTGTCACTTTACAGCCAACTTCAGGCTGTTGAAATATAAATAATTTACTCGGGCTATATGTCAACTCAAATCGAAACGCCATCTATTTCTACTTTGGAATACCTACCATATCTCACTGAAGAAGGTTTGATCGATGAAGCATTTCAGAGAAAAATTGGCGTGTATGCCATTTTTGATCGAGGAAAAGAAATGCAGTACGTCGGCTATTCTCGTGATATATATCTCAGCCTGAAACAACATCTAATTCGACAACCTCAAAAGTGCTATTGGCTCAAGGTGCAAACTATTTCTCGTCCCAGCCGAACCATTCTCGATGAAATTGCCACAGCTTGGATTAAGGAAAACGGGGTTCAACCCCCAGGAAACTCCGAGTCAAAGCTGCTTTGGACCGAGCCAATCGATGCGAACCCGACTATGACAGAGGAAGAAAAGGCACAATATCATCAGAGTGAGGAATCAAAGCAAATTAAAATAAGAAAAAATGTTGCTCGACGAGTAGAAGCTAAAATTCTTGAGCAATTAGGCGATCGCGGAGTCAAGATGGACATTCGATTTAACCCTAAGCTCAAGGAAAAAGGTTTATTAGATTTGAAGTAAGTTTTGGCAATTAAAGGGGAATCATCTAAATACCTAATTTGCCGAGGGTATTTGAGTCATAATCCTGTAACCTGTTAAATTACCCTTTAGAATAAGAATAGTTGAGTTGTTTTTAGATTAACAGCCGTTCATCCTACACAAATATGACTGCACTATTAAATAACCGCTATCGCATTCTCAAGACTTTGGGTAGAGGAGGCTTTGGAGAAACGTACCTCACAGAAGATACTCACATGCCTTCAAGACGTAAATGTGTCTTGAAACAGCTCAAGCCGATTGTCAAACAGCCAAAAACACCGCTGTGGATGAAAGAGCGTTTTCAGCGAGAAGCAGCAATTTTAGAAGAGTTGGGCAACGCTAGCAGTCAGATTCCCCAGCTTTATGCTTATTTTTCTGAAAACGACAAATTTTACCTGGTTCAAGAATGGATTGAAGGGCAGACTCTAGACCAATATTGGGAGCAAGAAGGCAATCTACATCGCGATGAAGTTAGACAGATTTTGCTCCAGTTGCTGCCTGTCTTGGAATATGTTCATAGCCGTCGGATTATTCACCGAGATCTCAAACCCGAAAACATTATTTTACGTCGGGGCGATCATCGACCCTTCCTGATTGACTTTGGCGCAGTCAAAGAGGCAATGGCAACAGAAGTCAATCAAAACTCCAACAGCACCTATTCAGCTTCCATTGGGACTCCTGGCTATATGTCGTCAGAGCAGGCAGCAGGTCGTCCGATCTATTCCAGCGATCTATATAGTTTGGGGTTGACGGCAATCTTTTTGTTCACGGGCAAAGCTCCTAACGAATTAGAAACCGACTCGCAAAACGGGGAAATAATCTGGCGGGAACATGGTTTTAATTTAGATCCTGAATTAGCTACTATTATTGACCGGGCTATTCGATTCCATCCCCGCGATCGCTTTGCCACGGCTCAAGAAATGTTGGCGGCACTAAATCATGGAGTTGAGAATAACAACGTCGCTAATCGTACAGGTGTAACTTTAAATGTTGCGCCAAAAATTTCTCACGAAGCTACAGGATTTGTGGGCGATCGCGATTTTTTCCCGCCCAAGCAAAAAAAGTCTGGCTGGTTAACTAAAGCAGCGTGGTTTTTGCTCATCACTACGGGAGTTGCTGTTGGCACCTTGGGTATGGGATTTGCCGTTGTTTCCAGCCTACTGCGATCGCCTTCAACACCTGAAGCGGTAGAAGAAACTCAGCCAAAACGCCAACCCGATTTATTTCCTCCCCTAGCCGAATCACCTGATTCAGAAACAACCAAACTGGAAAAAGCGCCTAAAAAACAGGTATCAGATAAACTCAAGCAAATTGTCCAGGATGCTCAAGAGTCAGAACAAGAGAGTCAAGATAATGCTGCACCTGAAGCGGCAGAACAACCATCTTTAGAGAACAAACTGCCCAAGACCTTAGCAAAGGTTGATTTGGGAACGAGTGAAATCAATGTTCCCATCTTGACTACTGGAACACCTGAAAGCCAGCTTGTCAGTACTTTAGGACAGCCAAATTCAGAAAGAACAGGATGGCTGCCCAATAGCAAAGTTTTAGTTTACTACGATGTAGTTCCCGACCAGGTTAATCTCAGCTATCAGTCAGATGATACGGGAAAGATCAGACAAACTGATATTGCACTAAATCAGTCCATAAGTTTGGGTGCGATGGAGCAAACTCTGGCCAAAATGTTAGGAGGAAATGCGCCTGAGGATATCAGGGGAAAATTACGCAGTGTCTACAATCGCCAAACTAACTTTAGCTTTTTTGAAACCCCAGATTTAAAAGGCAAGGTTCAGCGAGATGCCAAAGATCGCATCAACATTTCAGTTTGGGATCGCGGATTTCAATAGTGGACAGTCTGCCGAAGACTATCATTTGGCTAACTGTTTTTCCTACCTTACTTGAGCAATTCCGACGCGCATCCTACGATTCACCTACGGTAGAATCGTTAGTTAGCGGAGGCTTCAACCTAGCGGGGGAATCTTGATTTTCTCTGGTTCTAACGGATTTTGTGGGTAGTATAAATACTCAGGATAATTGAGCTTGAATGACAAACGAAATCTAATTGAGTAAAGTCAACAGGCACGATCATTGACTTTTAGTCCAAATTCAAGCATGGCAGTTTCTATCAGAGGAGATAAAAGCATTTGTTTACCCGTTAGCAGTGAAGGGCAATATCGACAACTAATCACTAATAACCCCAATTTTAGAGCTTATCTACTGCAACTTTATACTAAGTATCCAGAAATTTTGACCGCAGAAATGGACCAAGGCTTCTGCTTCCATGATTGGGTAGTCTCCAGTAAACAGCAACTCCCGATGCGCCGAATCAAACTGAAAGAAAACTCAGAGGTTTATCAATTGCGTCCTGACTTTATTATGCCCTATATGGTGGGAAAAACTTACGAAATAGAGAAGCCAATGTATTTAAGACAATTTGGCGTCCCCTTTGAGGCGATCGCTTACGTTTTCGGTCGTAATCCTATGTATTGGTATCGTATTTACCTCTCCCTAGGTCGAGCCTCTATTGTCGGAACCACAATCAAAGACCCTCAGAAACTGCCTCAACATCTGGTAGCCGATGAAAAACATACTTGGTTGGCGGGAAAAAGAGTTTATCTGCCGACTTAGGAACAATGACCTTTGGTGAAGACTGGGGTTGGGGTTCATCTAAAGAAGAAAGCCAAAAAATCTACCAAACTTTTCGCGAAGCAGGAGGCAATTTTATCGATACTGCTAATATTTACACCAACGGTACGAGCGAAGATTTTCTCGGTGAGTTTATCGCCAGTGAAAGAGATGCCGTAGTATTAGCGACTAAATATACTAATGGCTTGGGAGGTGGAAATCCTAACGGTAGTGGCAACCAGCGTAAAAGCATGGTGCAGTCAGTAGAGGGAAGTCTTAAAAGATTAAACAGTGATTATATTGATGTTTTATGGCTGCATACCTGGGACTTTATGACTCCCGTAGAAGAAGTGATGCGAGCTTTCGACGATCTGGTTCGAGCGGGAAAAGTATTATATATCGGTATTTCCGATGCTCCTGCTTGGGTAGTGTCTCAATGCAACACCCTGGCTGAATTACGAGGCTGGACGCAGTTTATTGGTTTACAGATCGAGTATAGTTTGATCCAGCGCGATTCAGAACGAGAATTATTACCAATGGCACACACTTTGGATATTGGCGTTACTGCTTGGTCGCCTTTAGCTAGCGGTTGGTTAACAGGGAAATATACCAACGGCAAAGAATCAGGAGAGTCAAGACGTTTGGATGGGGAAATGATGGAGGGATTTGTGGAAAAAGCGATCGCAATACTGCTATAGCTCAAGAAGTTGACAAGATTGCTCAACAAACTGGACATAGTTCTTCCCAAGTGGCACTTAGCTGGTTATTGAGTAAAGGCGTAATTCCTATTGTTGGCGCGAGAAAACTATCTCATGTCGAGGATAATCTTAAATGCGTTGAGATTGAATTATCTTTAGAACAAATCGAGCAGCTAGATAATATAAGTCAGATAAAACTTGGTTTTCCCCACGACTTCTTTAAAGCTGATATGGTGAGAAATTTTGTTTACAACGGTACGTTCGATAATATTGACAATCATCGCTATTCACAGTTGTCTGATTAACTGCGATCGTTAACTGCCAGTTATTAATTCTAAATCTCTCTTACAGCATTAACAATTTGCTGTCGTAGCCATTGATGACTAAGGTTATTATTATTGCGCTGATGCCAAACCATAGATACGGTAAACTCTTCGATGGGAATGGGTGGAGGTAAGATTTTTAAGTTCATTGCTTTGGCGCACTGTTGAGCCATCCGCTTGGGTAGCAATGCCATACAATCGGAATTTGCTAGTAAAAAAGGAACTGTCATGAAGTGAGTTGTAGACCACATTACTTGGCGAGATTGCTGTTGGAGTTCTAATATTTCGTCATATGCCCCTTCAAAATCATCCCGTAGGGAAACTAAAATATGCGATCGCTCTAAGTAATCAGTCAAAGATATCTCTGCGATCGAGTCATCTCCCCGAAAGACACAGACAAACTCTTCCTGATACAAGTTTTGTTCGATGTGCCAGTTTTTCAGCGGTAATTTAGCATTAATCACTAGATCGATACTATTGTCGTCCAAAGCATCCATTACAGTTTCCTTGTCTAGATTGCTAATCCGAATCTTGATACCTGGTGCTGTTTTTGTTAGCTGCTGTAGTAAATTGATGCCGATGGTAGATTCAACATAATCACTAGCTGCAATTCTGAAAGTTTCTTTCGCACTAGCAGGATTAAAAGCTTCTTTTTCTAGTAAGGTTGCTTGAATTTCTACTAGAATTTGCCGAACGCGATCGCTAATTTGTCTAGCATAAGGCGTAGCTTCCATCTCTCTAGAGGTGCGAATCAAAATATCATCATGCAGAATATTGCGTAATTTCTTTAAAGAATAACTCATTGCTGACTGACTCAAATCAAGCCTCTCTGCTGCTTTAGTTACACTTGCTTCAGTAATCAAAACGTCTAGGGCGATTAACAAGTTGAGATCGAGTTGACGAAGTCTGGAGTAATTAATATTCATACAAACCAGTTTTGATATCGATGATATCAATATATATTATTGATGATATTTATTTGACTAATATACCTAATTTTATTACTCTACAAAATATCGATTTAAAAACTCAATTCAAAAGTAATGATTCGGGTTTCAAGGCAATATTACAAGGACTAAATTTATGAATCGATTTACAGGAAAGGTTGCTTTAGTTACAGGTGGCGGTTCGGGTATTGGTCGTGCTACAGCCCTTAAATTTGCCCTCGAAGGTGCATCAGTAGTGATTGGTAATCGCAACGAAAAAGCAGGTCAAGAAACAGTAAATTTGATTGAGCAAGCCGGAGGAAAAGCTAGTTTTTATCAAACCGACGTGACTAAACTAGAGAACGTTCAAAATTTAATTAAGTATACTGTCGATACCTATGGTGGATTAGACGCTGCATTTAATAACGCAGGAGTTGACGATCCTCAAGTCATGACTCCAGACCAAACCGAAGCTACTTTCGATCTGGTGATGAATGTCAATGTTAAAGGGGTTTGGTATTCAATGAAATGCGAAATCGAGCATATGTTAGCTAATGGAGGGGGAGCGATTGTTAACACTTCTTCCATCGCAGGCTTGATTGGTTTTCCAGGTCATGCACCTTATGTAGCTTCTAAACACGCTGTTATGGGTTTGACTAAGACAGCTGCTTTAGAGTACGCCAAACAAGGAATTCGTGTTAATGCGGTATGTCCTGGAGCAATTGAAACACCATTATTGGATAATTTTACTGGAGGAGATAGTGCAACTTTAGAGTATATGAAGTCTTTGCATCCCATCGGTAGATTGGGAAAACCAGAGGAAATTGCTGATGCAGTGGTTTGGCTTTGTTCTAATGAAGCTTCTTTTGTTTTAGGTCAAGGAATCACTATAGATGGTGGATTCACGGCAATTTAGTGACAACAATGCTGTAAAGAAATAGACAGATTTGAGTTTGAGGTAAGAGAATTACGTGACAAATTAGTGCTTAGAATTGGAGAGCAACGATGAAAATTGGATTTATCGGTTACGGAAGTATGGCTGAAGCGTTAGCTTCTAAATGGGTTACTAAGCACTCGCTGTTTATTGGTGGACGCAACCTAGAAAAAGCTGAAAGGTTAGCTAAAAAACTAGGTACAGATGTTGAATTTGGCACAGAAGCTGAAGCTGCCTCCTTCGGCGAAATCGTAGTTTTAGCGACTCAACACGAGGCGGTTTTCGAGGCGATCGATGCTGCTGGTGGTAGTGATGCTTTAGCTAACAAAGTTTTACTGGATATTAATAATCCAGTAGATACATCTGATTTTTTAGCAAAAACTTATGACGGCAAGTCTTTATCGGAAGAGATCGCCAGGGTTGTTCCCCAGGCTCATGTGGTCAAAGCCTTCAATATGTGCCAAGCGAAAGTATGGCAAATGAATCCTCCAGTATTTGATAATCGCCCTCTGGTAGTAATGTATTGTGGAGATAACGCGATCGCTAAACAAAAAATTGCCACCTTAATTGAAGATGTTGGTTGTGAAGCCAAAGATATTGGCGATTTAAAATATGCGCGAATGCTCGAACCTACTGCTGCGATCGTGATTAAACTACTCTTCTCAGGACACGATTCTCATACAGTTCTCAATCTAATTCAGCCTCAAGCAAAAGCGATTTGACCAAATTATATAGATAAATTATGCAGTTTTTAGCGATCGCGAGAGTTAGTAAGGAAAGCTTGACGTAAGGCTGGAATTACTGCCGAGGTAACGTCGTACATTAGCTCGCTGAAAAGTAATTCCTAGCTGTACTGGCATATTGTCTTCACTGCGACAATGCTAAAAAGTATTATAATTAACCTAAATTTTTAAGAAATAATATGGCAGATATTGTTGATATTGCAGTGAACACAGAAGGTTTTAGCACACTTGTCGCTGCGGTCAAAGCAGCCAATTTAGTAGAAACCTTGAAAACCCCAGGACCATTTACCGTGTTCGCGCCTACCGATGCTGCCTTTGCCAAGCTACCGCCTGGCACAGTTCAAACCCTGGTTGACAATCCGCCTCAGCTAGCCAGAATACTTACCTATCACGTGGTTGCAGGAAAATTAACTAAAGCAGATCTAAGTAAGGTTGATTCTGTTGATTCTGTAGAAGGTTCGCCAATTTCAATTAACTGTAGCGATGATGTTTTTGAAGTAAAAAACGCCACCGCGATCGCCGCAGATATTGAAGCTGACAATGGCATTATCCATGTGATTGATAACGTAATCTTAATGGGATAAAACTTGGTTACTTTGCGAGATTTTTGCCACAATTTTAAAATTCGATCGCCTTGTCTTGGAAAATCATCCTATGGGGATACGAGAATATTTTCGATTCCATACAGTGTAATTACATTAGACATTACGTTGTTACCAAAAATAGTATCATCGTCATTTCCACCAAAAACGAAATCATTGCCAGACTGACCTAATAATCGATCGCTTAAAATTTAAATAGTCTCTGGTGTTTTGTACCAATTAAAACCATGATTCGAGTCAAGCCAAGGTTTCAAAGCTTTGAAGAATACCTAGCCTACGACGATGGCACGGATAAACTATATGAGCTGTTTAATGGAGAGTTAATTGAAGTGCCTCCAGAATCAGGCAAAAATGTGCAAATTGCGACTTTCTTACTAATTCAATTTGCTTCTCTCATTGGTTATCGCCGAGTACGGGGGCATGGATTGGAGTTGGAAGTAAACGGTGAACCAAGAAATCGCTATCCCGATCTGACAATTTTAGAGGAAGAACATATTGAGCAGTTGGCAAAACGCAATACGGTTCGTTTAACTATGTCTCCTCCTTTGTTGGTTGTAGAGGTAGCGAGTCCTGGAGAATTACAGCGTAACAGAGACTACGTTGCCAAACGAGTACAGTACCAAGACTGTGGTATTCCTGAATACTGGATTATCGATCCCGCTCAGCAAACAGTGTTAATTTTGGAATTATCGGCAAATAGCTATCGAGAGGTGGGTAGCTTTTCAGGAAAATTTCAACTACCTTCGCCACAGTTTCCCACACTCAACCTCACACCCGCGCAAATTTTTGAAATTTAACAGTTGAATGGCATTGCTAAAGAACTTATGAAAGACTTTTATGTCGCCCGAAATAAATTATTAGATTAGAGACTGGATAATATTTTTGCGTTTAACTAACGATAATCAGAACTTTGAATATCTTGTAAACGAGCTTCATCACGTTTAAAGCGATCTATTTGGGCTGTGAAAAATTCCCGATTTTTGGCTAAATGTTCGGGATTAGGATCGTCTAAAGGATAAAGTAAAGCCTGACGCAAAGCTTGAATTACTGCGGAAGTAACGTTATACATCGATCGCTGAAAGGTAATTCCTAACTGAACCAACATATCGTCTTCACCACGACAGTGCTGTTTGTAGTAATCCACTAGATAATCGGGTAAAAAATGCCACATATCATCCATTAATAGTGTCGGGGGAATCCCCGCCATGCCTACAGGCAAGACATCTGCATAAAGAATGCCATAGTGAAAGTCTTTTTGCTCGTTTGGTATTTGTTTTGCTTGGGCATTATAGGATTTAGTACCACGAAAAGGAGAAGTGCGATAAAAAACCGCTTCGACATAGGGTAATGCCGCTTCATATAGCCAGGTAAAACCTTGGGATTTAGGAATGATTTCATAGCATTCATCCCCAATATAGACATGATGATAGATTGGTCTACCTGCGACGGCAAAAATACCGTTGACTAAAAAATCCATCGCCTCTTTAACGGTAGTCATTTTTCCTTCGTCAAAAATATCGGACATTTCAAGAAAGACAGGACACATTACTTCCCAGAATAATCCTAAATTAGAATAGTAAGATAGCTGTCTCACCTGTTCGAGAAACATTTCAGGAAATAGCTTATACATTCCCAACATTACAGGGTTGTTTTTAAAGTAGGCTTTAATTGCCCGATCTGCATTGGCTTTATATTCATCACTATCTAAATAAGCATTGAACTTAGGATTTGTATCCTCATGCCAAAACATTGCCCGCATACAGGCTTCAGCAAATTCCATGTTAATGCGATCGTGGTTGAGATGATGCAGTAGCTTGGGCATTTTCCCTGTTTCACCCTTGGCGATAAATTCCAAGAGTTCGGGATGTGCCGATGCTTCACCTCGCCAAACCTGGAGATCTGCATCTTCTCCTGCATAGTGATTAGGTAAATCTAAATATTCCTGGGGCAAAAAGTATTTTAAAAAGGGCAGAGGGTTTAGAAAAACTCGTTCAGCAATATAGAGTAAATCCCGCCAATAAAAGTCCATGGGGATAGCGTAGGCTTTGTAGATACCGATAATTTGCATTAAGTTTTCAGGAGTATCGGGTAACATTGACCCCCCCGCTTCTAAACGATGGATTACATCGGCAAAGGGATGATTTAAAGGTGGTAGTTTGATTTTAGTTTGAGTCATATTATTCGTTAGAGACGCTAAATTTCGCGTCTGTACAGTTCAATTGTTAGTTATTAAAAATTTTTTGAGCGACAGTAGTTGTGTTAGTTGGGTGGCTGGCGATAATGCTAAATTCAGTGAGGTTCGTTAGCCAAGCTGGCTGGATTCCCAAGATGACAATTATGAAAGCCAAAATAAATGCTGGCAAGCGTTCGGCTAATCTTACTTGAGGATATACGGTTGGAGTTTGGCGACAGTCGATTTTGCCAAAGAAAGCTTTATTAAGCAGAATGACAAAGTAAACTGAGGTTAGACCAGTAGCAATCAGACAGAGTATTGTCAGAGTCGGAAATACGGTAAAGCTTCCTTGAAAAGAAATGTATTCACCAATAAAACCGACCATCCCAGGTATTCCTGCACTCGCCATTACTGCCAAAATAGTCAAACCACCAATGACGGGTAAACCCCGTTGCGGATTCATTAAACCATTGAGAACCTTGAGATCGCGAGTCCCAGTCTTGTTTTCTACAACCCCCACTAGGTAAAATAACAGTGCCACAATCAACCCGTGAGCAAACATCTGGCAAATTGCCCCTGATATAGCAATAGAAGTTCCCGCTGCCGTTGCTAAAACTACAAAGGCAATATGAGCAATGGAACTATATGCCACCATTTTCTTGATATCGGTTTGGGAAATAGCCACAAACGAAGCATACAAAGCACTAACTGTGGCGATCGCAGCCAACCAAAAAGCGACGCTGTTCCATACTTGAGGAAACAACCCTAAACCAAAGCGAATCAAGCCGTATGTTCCTAGTTTAGAAAGTATCCCGCCTAAAATCATCGACACGGGTGTAGAAGATTCTGTATAGGCATCGGGCAACCAAGTATGTAAGGGAACAAGAGGAGTTTTGATGGCAAAACCGATAATCAAAGTGATTAGCAGAATTAGCTGTTTGCCATAGGGTAATATCTGGGTTTGAATTGTCTCGTAGTCAAAACTACCGTTCGTTAGAAAAGCAATTCCTAAAAATGCAGCGAGAACAAAAATTCCCGAAAAGGCAGTATAAAGCAGATATTTTGTTCCTGCATAACCGCGATTTGTTCCTCCCCAAATATTAATTAATAGATAGGTAGGAATTAGTTTTATTTCGTAGAAAATAAAGAACAATAGTAGATTTTGCGATAGCAACGCTCCATTAATACAGCCAGCCAAAACTAAAATTAGACCATAAAAAAGTCGAGGTCTAGTGAGAATTTTATCATCTTCTTGAGCTATATCACTACTATATATAGCCAAACAAATTAATAAGTTATTGAGGACAATCAAGGGTAAAGATAAGCCATCAATTCCTAAGTTGTAATTAAGCCCCAAAACCTCAATCCAGGGTAAAAATTCAGTTAATTGTATACCTTGAATATGAAAGTTATAGCTAAAGATTAATGACAAGGAAAACAAAAAAGCAATAATACTAATTACTAAACTCGTTATCCTTGTTGATTGTGGATTTTTATTTGGTAAAAAAGCAATAATCGACGCACCTATTATAGGTAGCCAAACTAGAAAACTAAGCATGAGTTAAAGTATTGACAATAAATTAAATAATTAATGACTTAAGTGATTATCTGCACTTCTGCTATATCTAAATCGTAATAACCACCAACAATTTTTAAGTGATTTTCCTTGATTAATCCCGATAGTACAGGAGATGTTTTTAATGTCTCAATTTGGAGCAAAACATTGCGTTTAATAGTATCAACAAGATAGTTTTTGTCAGTTTTATCTCCTTCTTTAATAGCTGGTTTAATTGCCGCTAAAATACTACCAATGCTTCCTGGTACGGGTTTACCTGCGATCGCAGCTTTGACTGCACCACATTCTTCATGACCAAGCACTAAAACTACTTTACTACCTAATACAGCACTACCAAATTCTAGACTACCAATTTCTTCTGCTGTAGCTATATTGCCCGCATCACGAACTACAAAAGTATCGCCAAATCCCTGGTCGAAAATAATTTCTACAGGAAGGCGAGAATCAGCACAAGTGAGAATTGATGCAAAAGGAAATTGCTCTTCGGCAACGGTGGCTATATGTTGGAAATCTTGATTAGGATATTGACGTTGATTATTCACAAATCTTTTATTTCCTTCAAGCAGTAAATTCAAGGCTTCATCGGGAGTAAGATTTTCGTTGCTAATCCCAGAGTTAATTTTAGCTGGTTCAGCGTGAACTAAATTACCTCTAAAACCTTTAGCTGCAAATGTTGTGCCTAGAGAGATCGCGCCGTATTGTATTAATCTTCTTCTGGAGGTTGATAGGTTATATTCCATCTTTTTAGAAAATTAATAGTTTTAAAGTGTTAAAGCAAATATCAAGCCGAGCAAGATAGTTCCCAGTACAATTGAGAGAAAGTAAAATTGGGATTGACCTGAAGTGCTATATCTAAGAGCCTGTCCGCTAAACAGAGTACCGACACCTACTAGGTTTACTGCCCCATCGACAATATAGCGATCGCACCAAGCCACAACTTTAGAAGTGATTCCAATCAAACTGACAATTGTTAAACGATAGATTTCTTGAATATAGAGATCGTTAGCTAGTAATTGTTGCAGGGAAGTTGGAACTAGTTCTACAGGTTTGTTCTTCCTTTCTCTCAGGTATAAAAATGCAGCCAAGCTTATACCCAAAAGACTAGAACCAATTAAAAGTAATGCTATATTTCGATCTAAATTAGTCCAGGTTGGTAGTAAGTTAAACTGCTGCAATATCAGGGGAAAATGCAGCGTAACTCCAGTTAAAATACTCATCGGCAAAATCATTGCCCACAAAACTTCGGGACAGCGTTTGCTCATTGCCTGAACTTTTCCGCCAAAGACTAAGCTAAATACTCGCATTAGGTTAAAAGCAGTTAATCCATTTACTAATACCAAAACCCAAAACAACACAGGCTGTACATCTAGTAAATAATCCCCTAATTCCAGTAATGCCCAAAAACCACCAAAAGGAGGAATGGCAATCAAGCTGGCAGCGCCAACCAAAAAGGCAGTACCACTTACGGGACGACGACCAAATATACCACCTAGCTGCGTAATATCTTGGGTAATGTTGCTAATAATAATCGAGCCAGCACTCATGTATAACAAAGTCATTGCCACAGCATGAATCAAAATCAAAAGTAATGCCGCATGATTTGCCCCTACTGCTACCGCAATAAAGACAAAACCCATGTAGGCACTGACAGAATAAGATAGAGTGCGTTTAATATCTACTTGGGCGATCGCAATTAAAGACGCGCTAATGGCAGTAAAAGAACCAACTACAATCATTACCAAATTAGAAATAGCTGACTGTGCTAGAACTGGCTGTAGCTGAATCAGCACATAAGCACCCGTTGCTACCACGATTGAGTTACGCAACATGGAAGCGGGAACTGGTCCTTCCATCGCCTCATCTAGCCATAGCTGTAAAGGAAACTGAGCGCATTTAGCCAAAGGTCCAGCAATCAAAGCCAAACAAAGTAAATTAGCTGTAGCTGGACTTAAATTAGCTACCTCTGCCCACTCTGCCAAGTCATCATAATTCCAAGTACCTGTAAAAGACCAGAGGGAAATTATACCAATCAGCAGTAATAAATCTCCTACCCGCTTTGTCCAGAAGGCATCTCTTGCCCCTGTAACTACTAGGGGTTGGGCAAACCAAAAGCCGACAATTAGATATGTAGCCAGGGTAAGCAGTTCTAAAAATACATAGCTAAAAAAGAGGGAATTACATAAAGCCAGTCCGCATAAGCCCGCTTCAAAAAAGCCCATCAAAGCAAAGAAACGCCCCCAGCCCCAGTCCATCTCCATATAACCTACGGCATATAGTTGTGCCAGAATGTTTAGGCCTGTAATTAAAACTAATGCCCCGACGGTGATAGCAGAGATCTTGATATCAAAGGAAATATATAAACCTGCTGCTGTTAGCCAAGGAAATCTGATTTCTTGAACTGGCTGCTGCCAAACTTCTTGTAAAGCCAAAACGCTGTGAACAAAAGCTACACAGGTCATAGCTAAATTAATATATCCTGCTGGTCTAGAGCCAGTTTTTTTAATAATTCCTGGCGACCACATTAATGCTAACGTCGTCCCGACTAGCGCGTAACAAGGAACTAGCCAGATACTTTCACTAAATATCCGTTCCATAATGAGTGACAAATGAAGATTAGTTTTTAGCTAAAGATAAGTTAGTTTGTAATTAAATCTAAATATTACTATAGATCAAAATCTATGTTTTATAATTAATAATTTATTTATGTCTATGATAAGCAGATCTTAAGCTAGATTATTCTTGGAGGGGGCGAAAAATATGTTTTTATCTTACCTACAGCGATCGCTAAAGCAATTATTACCGATCGCCTAACTCCAGAAATAATTAGCAAAGCTCTTAGTAAGAGCGAAATGCCCCTGCCAAACTAAACTATTTTACTACCATTAAGCCGACGAATTGCCACAACTCCGGGTAAAGGTGGTTGGTTGGCTTCCCCACTAGGCCAATTTGAACCCAGGGGAACTTGGCGTTGTTGTCTAAAAGCTGTGCCATCTGTGGCTAATAGTTCAAAATCTCTGGCTTCTGCTGCCATGTCTTGACGCATACCGTTATTCTCTCCTGGATGCTGAATCGATAGAAATAAACTGCTGTTGTCGTTATTAAAAGTTATACCAGTACATTCACACTCCATAGGACCGATGGCAAAGGGATAAGATTTTCCTGCATTTACCCCCGATAAAGGGATGTACCACATAGAGTTATTGCCAAATACTCCCGTTAGGTCTTTTCCCGTCAATTTTGCTCCCTCTTTGATTCTCGTGGGAATTGCTTCATTCTGAACACTAGTAGACATATCAGTCACAACCCAAAGATTGCCTTTTTTATCTAAAGTCAAGTTATCAGGATTAGCAAAACCAGCACCGCCGTTGGCAACTTCGCCTCCCGTAGCCAGCATACTCCAGGTAAAGCTTAAAGCAGCAGGATCGAGATCGTCTTCTTGCAGCTTCATAATCCAGCCATATTCATAATCTGTTTCTCCGTTGGGACCGACAAAAATAGCTCGATCGGGACCTCCTTCCCGATCAGCCGAACCAGAGGTAAAAGCAATAAATAAAGTACCATTAGCGTCAATTTCAGTGTCTTCAGGGCGAGATGTACAGGTAACCCCTGCTGCTGATGCGGCATAGTGAGCATCAATTAAAATTGCTCCTTGAGTTTCTTCAAGACTATTACCCTGATATAAATCTCCCAAGGTTTTAAATTGCGACAGGGACTGCAATTGTTCTTCTGACGATACCTCCATCACTCCCCCCGCAGTGCGATCGCTGTTGGGCATCATTACCAATCCACCGACAACTTGATTGGGAAATACGGGATTAATTTTAGTATCAGGATTGAGGGGAATCCATTCACCTGAGCCATCAGGAGAGAATTTTGCCCCATAAAGCATTCCCTCCTCAAAAAGACGCGAGTTATCTTTGTCTTGAGGATCTTGGATTTTCTCCTGGCTAATAAATTTATATAAATGTCCCCCACGGCGATCGCATCCAGAATAGACTGCTAAATTTTTGTCTGCTACAGCGCGAATCCCAAAGGCTTCATGGCGATAGCGTCCCAGCCAGGTATGTTTTGTCCCATAATCATCAGGGTTAGCAGGATCGAGTTCTACCATCCAGCCGTATTTATTTCCTGCCAAACCAAATACATTAGCTCTACCGTCCACATCTTCCTCGGTAATTAAAAATGGCGTTTTACTAGGATTCAAGGATGAACCATCTGCCATAACTGCTTCTGGTACTTGATCTTGAAAGTTTTCCTCCGCGCTTAAGACTGTTCCCCAGGGAGTTGTTCCCCCTGCACAATTTTGAAACGTGCCAATAATGCGATCGCCCAAGTTATCCTCATAACCGAGTTTATTTTCCTTAGTAAATATCGCCACCGCAGCCCCTGTGGCCTTTAAAGCCTGGTCGGGATTATCTAAGCCTGAAATACCCGTTACTCGACGATCGGCATCGGAATAGGTTCTCTCCCACTTACCCTCAGCATTACGTTTGACCGAAATAACTCCCAATCCCTGATCGATTAAGCCTTCTCTCGAAACCTCTTGTATTTTTGCTTTTAAATCATTATCTTTAAGACTAAAAGCGTCTATTTCGCCTTCAGTAGCTTGAGCCATAGCGATTAATTCAGTAAAGGGAAGCTGTTTACCAATCACCATTGGATAGGTTTGCATCCATGCCTTACCGCTGATATATTCAAAATTAACTGCCAGATAGCCCTCATTGGGAGCAGTCTCAATCAAAGACAAATAATCATTGTTGTAGCCAAAACGAGAATCCCCCACGCGATCGCCCCAAGCTGCAATCAAATCATAAGTAAAACCTTCAGGTAAAATCAAATCATCTTTAACTTCGTAGCTTTGATAGGACGCTAACTCTTGAGCAACAGGAAATATATCTGTGTTTAACGGAAGCGGGACTTTGACAGGTTGAAAGTTCAAACTCGTAGTTGTTGTCCCAAATTTAGTAATGGTTTCAGCCATAACTGAGGAACTATTAAGCATAGTCTTTTTCCCAGACCATGAACCTGTAGCGAGTGTTCCAGCAGCAGCACCAAAAAAAAGCAGGAAATGACGGCGATTTACGTTCATGTTGATTGTATTCGGCAAATAAAATTAAGACAGAGCAATTCTCAAGCTCAATAACCTGGAGGATGCGGGTGTTTGGCAACTTTTATCCAATCAGGCTATTGAGAGATTAATATCCTAAGTTAAGCTCCAAATGTTAACAACTTATTAACTTTTAGTTTTTATTTTGATAACTTTTTGTATTGATAATTAGGCTTAAATCAGCGAATACTAAAAAGCGATCGCTTTACGGTAAGGCGATCGCTCAAGAAAAAAATTAGGCAAATATTTATTATTTACTTTGCTAACTCTGCTTCAATTGCTCGAATCAATTCAGGAGAATCAGGAGTAACACCACTGCCAAATCTCGCCACCACCTCACCTTCTTTACTAATCAAAAACTTTTCAAAGTTCCAGGCTACATCTCCTTGAGGTTCAACGGAATTAGTTAGAGTTTGATATAAAGGATGTCGATCGGCACCTTTGGCATGAACTTTATCAAACATATCGAAGCTGACACCGTATTTTGTTTCACAAAATTCAGCAATTTCCTCATTTGTACCTGGTTCTTGTGCGCCAAAATCATTACAGGGAAAACCCATAACTCGCAAACCTTTATCGCCATATTCTTGATTCAACTCCTCTAGTCCTTGATATTGGGGAGTATAACCACAGTAAGAAGCAACATTGACAATTAATAACACCATGCCTCCGTAGTCAGCAAATGTTTCTTGCTCACCATCGATGTTTTTTACAGCTATATCAGATATATTACTCATGTTCTGCTTTAGAATCGGATTTACTAAATATGACAGATCGTACTCTACCATCTCTTTTAGATACTCAGGTAATATTTAGTACTTATAAAAGGCACTAGGTTTCATCATGAGCAAAACGCTCAAACAGAAATTCTAATGCCCGATTGCGGAGATTATAGTAAAGTGGGTCTTCCATAATTTGAGTGCGATCGCGGGGACGTTCAAAAGGTATATCCAACACTTCGCCAATTTTAGCAGATGGACCATTGGTCATCATTACTAGACGATCTGCTAGAAACAATGCCTCATCGATATCATGGGTAATCATTAACACCGTGCAGCGATGGTCGTTCCAAATATTTAGTAGTTCTTCTTGTAACTCTTCTTTGGTAATGGCATCTAATGCTCCGAAGGGTTCATCTAAAATCAGCATACGGGGACGTATTGCTAAAGCACGGGCAATGGAAACTCTTTGTTTCATCCCGCCAGAGATTTGAGTCGGTTTTTTATCTGCTGCTTCAGTTAGTCCGACTAAGGCTAGATGATCGCGGACGATCGCTCTTTTTTCTACTTTAGACTTCTTCGGATAAACTGCATCCACAGCTAGGTAAACATTGTCAAAGACGCTGCGCCAAGGTAGAAGAGCATAGTTTTGAAATACTACCATGCGATCGGGCCCTGGTTTAGTAATGGGCTGATCTTCTAGGATTACTCTGCCTGATGTGGGTTGATTGAAGCCAGAAACCATACTCAACAAGGTGGATTTGCCACAGCCAGAATGTCCGATCACGCAGATAAATTCACCGCGATCGACTGCTAAGTTTACATCTTGTAGTACAGTATAATCACCGTTACGAGTAGGATAAGATTTGGCAACATTTTCAATTAGCAAGAAAGGCAATGTTTCAGGGGAAGTCTTCAGAGGTTGGTTGGGGATTATGTCTAATTTATTCATGGTTTAATTGGTAGATTTGGCGATCGCTTATCAAGCAGCACGAGAATGAGAATCGAGGATAATTTCAGCAATGCTAAAGTCTCGTTTAATTTTGAGATTATTGAGATAATCAATGGGATCGTCAGCATCGAAGGTCGTGCCGTCGAAAAGTTCGATTTTCCCGCGATTGTATTTCGTATCTAGCAATCCCAGTTCTCTAGCTGCGGTACTAAAGACGCTAACGCGACAGACTCTTTCTAAGAGTTCAAGCCAGTTACGCGGAAAAGGCGTATGTCCCCATCTAGCTAACTGAGTCATGTGCCATAGGTGTTCGGTACGACTGGGACGATTGACTCCAGCGCCATAAAATAAATGATGGGCATATTCCCGCATCGGCAGGTTCGGATCGCAAGTACTTATATCTGGACTACCGAGGTGGATATATTCGACGGAAGTTCCCACATACTGACGTTGAGATAATATCTGCTCGATTTCTGGAGCATTATTGGCATCGGCGCAGTAATGACAGGCTTCTAGTAATGCCTTGACTAAAGCAATATGGGTATTGGGATAGGCATTTGCCCAATCTTCCCTAACTCCCAAAACTTTGCCTGGGTGTCCGTTCCAAATTTCGAGATCGGTAGCGACAGTAAAGCCGACTCCTTCAACAGCAGCGCGGTAGTTCCAAGGTTCGCCCACGCAGTAGCCATCGATACTACCGTTTTGCAAATCCACCATCATCTGTGCTGGAGGAATGTTTTGCAGTTCTACATCGAGGTCGGGGTCGATACCGCCTGCTGCTAACCAATAGCGCAGAATGAGATTGTGCATTGAGGAAGGATGAACTACTCCGAAGATGTGTCGCTTATCCTTAGTGTTGAAAATATAGTCTTTGAGGTCTGGTAATTCTCTAACTCCTCGATCGTAAAAACGGCGATCGAGAGTAATAGCATTACCGTTGCGAGTCATGGTTAAAGCCACTAACTACAGAAACAGGTCGCTCCTTATGACCGCCTAAAGTTAACCACAAGGGCATTCCTGAAGGCATCTGTGCCGCATCGACATAACCCCCAACCATGCCATCGACGATGCCCCGCCAACTGGTTTCTCGTACCAGATTTACTTCATCTAAACCATGTTTGGTAAAGAAACCTTTTTCCTTTGCCACCGCCAGAGGCGCACAGGCAGTAAGGGGAACATAGCCAATGTCTAAGTTGACTTTTTCCAAACCATGACGGGCGATCGCCTAACTTTTTTCGCCTTGATTTTTTTTAGCCGTTTTTGTTGATTGAGAAAGTAGATAATTTCGCTACGCAGACTATAGTAACTGGGATGTTCCACAACTTCCATCCGCTTACGGGGACGGGGAATATCCACATCGAGAATTTGACCGATCTCTGCCCCAGGACCATTAGTTAACATGACAATGCGATCGCTCAGTAAGACTGCTTCATCCACATCGTGAGTTACCATTACCGCCGTCACTTGGTTTTCATCGCAGATTCGCATTAGTTGGGTTTGTAAATTCCCTCTTGTCAGGGCATCTAATGCCCCAAAAGGTTCATCCAACAGCAGTAACTTAGGACGAATTGCCAAAGCGCTAGCGATCGCCACCCGCTGTTTTTGTCCTCCAGATAAGGTTGCAGGTTGTTTATCCGCATGGGGGCGCAAGCCAACTAGATCGATATGTGATTCGATAATACTTTTACGTTCGCCTTTGGGTAAATCCCCCATGGCAGAATTTACTGCTAGGGCAATATTTTCTCGCACTGTGCGCCAGGGCAAAAGAGAATAGTTTTGAAACACCACCATTCTTTCGGGACCTGGTTGTTTAATTCTTTGACCTTCTAAAGTAATTAGACCTTTAGTGGGTAAAGATAAACCTGCGATCGCATTTAGCAAGGTAGATTTTCCACAGCCAGAGTGTCCGATTAATGAAACAAATTCACCTTTTTTAATTTCTAGATCGATTCCTTTGAGGGCAAGATATTCTCCCCCGTCATTTAACGCAAACGTTTTTTCTACTTGCTCGACAGCAACAAATACAGACATGATTAATGATTATTTGGATATTGTTTGTGATTTATTGGTAGGGGCGAACAGCCGTTCGCCCCTACTGTTGTTCTGGGGGCAAAATTACTTTCTGCAAGTATGCAATAGCTCGATCAAGTATCAAACCAACTGCACCGATATAGATTACGGCTAAGATAATTTCGCTGACATAGTTTTGTTGATAGGCATCCCAGATGAAAAAGCCGATGCCAACAATACCAGACATAACAATCTCGGCTGCAATAATTGCCAACCATGCCAACCCGATCGCAATTCTTAAGCCTGTGAATATATAAGGTAATGCCGAAGGGAAGAGAATATTTAGGTAATATTCCTTGCGGGATAGTTGCAATACTTTAGCTACGTTATTGTAGTCATCGGGAATCTGGCGTACTCCTTCGGCAGTATTAATTAGAATCGGCCAGACGGCAGTAATAAAAATTACGAAAATCGCCGCGGGTTGGTTTTGTTGAAGTGCCACTAAAGCAATGGGAACCCAGGCTAAAGGTGCAACCATCCGTAAGAACTGAAACAAGGGGTCTAGGGCTTTATTGACTATTGGCGTTGTGCCAACTAATACACCTACGCTGATACCGACAATGGCTGCTAAGAAATAGCCTTGTGCCACTCTGCCTAAGCTTGCCATGGTTTGCCAAAATAAACCTTTATCTAATCCACCGCGGTCATAAAAAGGATAGAGTAATAAAGTTCTGGTTCTTTCATCTGTCCACAAGCTGCTAGGTCCTGGTAGTCTCATTCCAGGTAGGGTGGAAACTAATTCCCAAAGAATTAAAAAGCCGAGAATGCCGATTAAAGGTGGCAGGATATTGCCTTTATTTTTCTGCCACCAGATGGCGATCGCATTACTGTTTTTCGTCCTTTTTTGGCGTATCGGTGTACTTGCCGTCATAATTTGTTTGCTCCTTTGATTAATCTTTGTGATTGTGAATGGATGGGCGCAAGGCTTGCGCCCCTACTACTACACTTTTTTGATTTCTAGGCTATTTAAATAAGCTTCTGGATTTTCGGGGTCAAACTTTTTACCATCAAAGAATGTTTCAACACCTCTAGAGGTACTTTGGGGAATATCGGCGGTAAATCCTGCTTCAGTAGCAGCTTCTTTCCAGATATCTTCTCGATTGACGCGATCGATAATCTGTTTAGCTGTATCGATATCGTCGATTTTACCTTTATGAAAACCCCAACGGATGCCTTCGGTTAAGAACCAAAGATCGTGACTTTTATAGGGATAAGAAACATTACCAATGCCATCTTTCCAATACAGCGGACCCATCATTTTGTCGTTGATGTCTGGTTTGCCATCTCCCATTTTGTATTCCCCTAGATAGGGAGGTCGAATAATATCTGGCGGAATATTAAAGTAGTTTCTGCCCGATACAATACCCACTACGGCTTCGGTATTATTAGGGTCATCAATCCATTGTTGTGCCTCCATCAATCCTTTTAACAAGGCTTTAGTGGCTTTGGGATTCTTATCGACCCAATCTGCCCGAATTGCTAAATATTCTTCGGGGTGAAATTTCCAAATCTCGGCGGTTAAAGCTGACATAAAACCAATATCTTCAGTCACGATGCGATAGGGCCAAGGGTCGCCCGTACTAAAAGCATCCATCGTACCGTTACGCATTCCTTGAACGGTTTCTGGGGGCGGTACAGCTAACAGGTCAATATCTTTGTCTGGGTCAACCCCACCAGCAGCAAACCAATAGCGAATCCAAAAGTCTTGGTTAACGTTAGGAAAAGTATGTGCTGCTTTAAATTTTCTGCCTTCGGCTTTGGCATAACCTCTAACATAGTCGGCTGCATTAGAAATATCCAAGCCCATTCCCTTGCCTTGGTTCTTACCTGCGATCGCAATTCCATTTCCCTGAGTATTTAACTGCGCCAATACATACATCGGCAGTTTATTACCGTTAGTAATAATCCCTTCACTAATTAAATGAGGCATGGGCATTTGCCATTGACCTCCATCTATACCGCCACCTTCAGAACCAATGATGACGTTATCCCTGGCTGATGCCCAGCTTGACTGTTTTGCTATTTGGACATCGGTCATGCCGTATTTGGCAAAAAAGCCTTTTTCCTGAGCAACAATCAAAGGCGTAGACTCAATAATGGGAATATAACCTAAAACAGCTTTAGTAGTTTCAGGCATCATTTCAGGACTAATATCGGTCGTTTCTACTTGTTCTGTAGCTGTTTCACCCCCAGGTTCAGGAGGATTACCCAGACAAGCATTAAGCAATACAGCACTGGCAGCAGATACCCCAGCGGTATATAAAAATTTTCGACGAGAAAACTGATTCATAAAATCTCCTGGCACCTCACTATATATAGTTTTCGGCTGCCACTTAAGTTAAATTGCTATGGGTAAAAGTCGTGAGCAACTGCTCATAGTATTCATAGACGGAAATAAATTGATATAAGAAAATCATTGATTTGTGTCTATCGTAAAAATCATACCCTTAAAACTCCAAAAAAATGCAGTTGGTATTATAAAAATTGCTCATCTAATTCTAAGTATTTTCTTATTAAAAAAAACTTACGCACTGATTTGAATAGTGATAATTGAGAAACCTCAATAATACAAAGTGAAAACTTTTTGATTCTCCACTTCAGCTTTTTAAAATCTTTTTTTTCTGAGTATTTATACTCAGAAAAAACATTTAGATTCAAAAGAATAAAAGAATCAATTCTTATGCTTTTATAGTCATTTATAATTAGGTTTGCCTCCATTTTTATTTTAATCAGGTTAAAAAGCAAACTGTGTTATAGGTGTTTATCTATAGTCAAAATATTGTTAAAGCAATTTTAGCTTTTCCTATAAGTCAAGCTAATAAATTAGTTAAAGAAAAAATATTTTACAATTTGATGAATTGTACGTAAATATAAAAGCAAGAAGCAAAAAAGCAATTAACTTTACTTCGTTTTCAGTTATTAGCTTGTGATGAACTAATTTGTGGAACGAAGAGAATTGTTAATTGTAAGGATTCAGAATTATGTATGCAATGGCGACAGTCTTTGCATTGCTTGGCTAATAGCTGTTAAAATCAGCAAACAGAACGCATCATCTATCGTAGGATAGATGATGAACATATTCGCGCGTAGGCAGATTTGGATCGCAAGTATCTAGATTAGGACTACCAAGATGGATGTATTCTACAGAAGTTCCCACATACTAACGCTGAGATAATATCTTCTCGATTTCTAGCGCATTGTTTTCATCGGCGCAGTAATAACAGGCTTCTAGTAATGCCTTGACTAAAGCAATATGGGTATTAGGATGGGCATTTGCACAATCTTCCTCAACTGCTAGAACTTTTCCTGGATGGGCGCACAGGCAGTAAGGGGAACAATACCAACATCTAACATTAACCTTTTCCAAACCATGACTAGCGATCTCCACTGCTCGTAGTCGCCTTTCGTCTGTGAAGGAAGAATCAGATACTGGAAAAATTGAGTAAAGCAAAAGCTATGTTAAAACAGAACTTCAGTGTTTCACATCAATTTGGAATACACTGTACTCCAAATTGATGGAAATGGTTCGTTGCTGTGACCCGCTCAATAACGTGTAACGAACACGATCGCATTCCTTAAATGACTCGTGTCAAGGTCTGTATCGTCTCGATTCAACAGCCGTCTGGACCACAGAACTGGTACGAGTTCAGTACCTCCGCGTTACAGATATAGGCGATGCCCGCATAATTGTCGAAAAACTGCGCTGCGACCTCATCCGAAATCTTCATGGCCATATCCCGATTTTCGGCGAGCACCTCGATCTTTATATTGGAGTAGGTGCTGGAAACGGTGGGTTGTCCCGCCGAGCGCACGTTGCGACTGCCTTTACCGCCAGCGTCCACCACCGTATAACCGGTAGCCCCGGCTTCGTCGATGATCTTGGCGATCTTTTTCAGCAGCAACTTTTCCGTGACGATGACGAGCTTGATTGCTGGCTTGGCCATGTTAATTACCTCTTGATGTGTGTATTTATTAAACTACATAAAAACTCAGAAAAACGGCAGCACCGTGCGCGATCGCGCCGATCTAGCCACCGCGTTGGTCTGCCAGGTCTAAGAAAGTACCAGCAGACCGAGACCCGTCTGGGATTAGCCTCCCATCACCGCCTGTGCCAGTCCCATGAAAATTGGTATTCCCAAGGCGATCGCAACTGGCGTGCCGACCGCTGTGGACGCGCCTATATAGGCGGAGGGATTAGCCGACGGGATACCCGCTCGTAAGGTGGGCGGGCCTGAGATGTCTGAACTGGAAGCAGCGATGACTGCCAGAATCACAACGCCACCAGGGCTGAATCCCGTAGCGTAATGAGCAATCATGCCGAGACCGAAGGCTATAAGCCCATGCAGCAGCGGTGCTATAAAGGCATATAGGGCATACCACTGACCCACCTTGCGCAGCTCCCCAAGCCTTGCAGCAGCCTCCATACCCATGATCAACATCAGTACCGAAAGCAGCCCGGCGAAAAGGGGACTGTAGAAGCTTTCATAGACACTTTCTGGCAGAGTTACCAAACCTAGAACGAGGCCGAGCAGCAGTGCCGTTAGGGCAGAACCCTGGAGGCTTTCCTTGACGATGGGCCAGATCTTGACCTGATTGCTTGCGGTACCGCGCTGCTGATTACGATACTCCTGCCTGGTGGAGGGATTCTCCTGCTCACTGGGATGCCCACCTGCTGTAACGAGCTGCTCGCTGAGATACTCCTGCTTGCTGAGAAGCTTCTGCTTTTTGGTATGAATGCTGGCTAAGACGATCGCAGTCACGAGTGCTGGGATGTCCATGAAGGGATAGAGTGCGGCGGCCCAGGGTTCGTATGGGATGTTTTGACCGTCCAGTAGCAATAGGGCGGCGGCGAGGGTAGAACCACTCACCGCACCGAATAAGCCTGCGGTCGCAAGACCATCCTCGGTTTTGACCTTTGGCAGCTTGCACAACGTGTAGCGCCCGATAAACACAATCAGGATTCCCATTGTCACGGCGAACAGCGCGGGCAACAGAATCTCCCCTAGATTGGATTCGCGGATACCCTGCCCACCAGTCAGTCCGACTTTCATGAGCAGCATGAAGACGATGAACTTATAGGCCGCATCTGGAATTGCCAGTTGGCTACCGAGGGAGGCGACGACTATACCACCAATCAGAAAGCCGAGTGTCGGGGACTGTAACTGCCCCAGGAACTTTAGCAAGAAATCGGATAAAAAATCCACGTTATATTTTCTCCTTTAATTTAGATATTGTAAGAATCAGCACACAATTGGCATAGAGCCAAGTCAATTGCTATTCGTTTTCTCATTGATTTTAGTCTATTACATTATCTGCTCAAAAGTTGACCAAATTCCAAGAATTTGAGACATATTATTTTATTCGATTGATAACTTAAGATTATAATTTAACTCTAAGTCATATCTAACCATTATCAACGGTTAATCTATTCCGAAGTGGAATAAACTAGTAGGTTCAGCGCGCAAGCCTCCTCCAGAGCTTATTTCGGGAGTTGGTGCAGGGCTTCTCGAATGGTTGGTATCAGTTGAGAGACTGTGGGATGAGCTATAGAGCGCAGACCCCACAATGGCCAATAGAAGACCTACCCCAGCGCCCCAACTGAACGCCCAAATATGGGAAGGCTCTAAAGAAAACCGCAGGTGGCGATCGCTATCGTAAACATGGACAGCCCACCCTTCGCCTGTAGATGGTTTCGCCTTTGTCTTATTCATGATGGTGTCTTCTCTATTACGGTATATAAAGATTTTCTATGTGAAAACTGGTTCATAAAATCTCCTGACAGCTAAGAATGTATGCTCTTTGGCTGCCACTGTAAGTTTGGAAGAACAAAAGTCATGCACAGATACTCACTAGATTCATAGTCTATAGTAAATCTAAAAGTAAAAACCATTGACTTATGTCTATTTGACAATCATACTCCGAAAACTTGAAAAATTAGCAATTAGTCTGATAAAAATTTTTAATTTGATTCTCAATATTTTCTTATTAGAAAAATTGAGATGCTCGAATGAATGGTTTGAATTGAAAAACATCAATAGTAAAAACAGTACAAATTTAGATTTTTTATTCTAATATTTTAGCTATAAACATGTTTTTGTTTTTATCAATCGTTAGGATTGATTTATCTCAATACAAATTAAATTTAATTTGTATAAGTATTTATACTCAAAGAAAAATATATAAAATTTTCAAGTGTGCAAAAGCAATTATTATGTATTTGTAGTCAATTCTTATAGCTTTATTAGTACTTATGACTCTTAGATGTAAATACAAACAATAACCAAATTAATATCAGCATGATTAGTATCTATCTATAGTCTGGCTGACATATTGGACAATTTTAAACTTGTGTAAAATTCTTTATTTGTTATCATAAGTCGAACTAATCAGTATATTTAAAAATAAGTATTTTACAAAACAGTAGATTAAACGTAAAGATAAAGAAAGAAATAAACAAGCACTTTTTTACTAGAACTCACTAATTAATTCAGACAATAACTAATAGATAGTATTGAAAAAAATCTATTATTATCAATCTGTAGCAGTTCTATTTAATTAAATACTCAAGAAAAATTAACCTACTTAACCAGGAGTAACTAACTTATGGTTGCAATCACAGACACTAAACAAACCACAAAATCTACAGCTAGACTAACCCTACAAACTGTCGAAATTGCCCCAGAAACTATTGCCATTCGTTGTCTAGATTGGGATCGCGATCGCTTTGATATTGAGTTTGGCTTACAAAATGGCACAACCTACAATTCTTTTATCATTCAGGGTGAAAAACTGGCATTAGTTGATACTTCTCACGCTAAGTTTCGTCAGCTTTATCTCGAATCTGTTGACAGGCTTAATCGATCCATCGCAACTCGATTATCTAATTATCAGCCATACCGAACCCGATCACAGTGGTTTAGTTAAAGATATTTTGAAATTAGCACCCGAAGTTACTGTAGTTGGGGCAAAAGTGGCAATTAAGTTCTTAAGCGACATGGTGCATCAACCTTTTGAACATCATCATTGTTAAAAATGGCGATCGCCTGGATTTAGGCAACGGACATGAATTAGAATTTGTCTCTGCGCCTAATTTACACTGGCCTGATACGATTTTTACCTACGATTACAAAACTCAAGTTCTTTATACTTGCGATGCCTTTGGGATGCACTATTGCGATGAACCGACTTTTGATGAGGATTTAGAGTTAATCGAGGCAGACTTTGAATATTACTATGACTGTTTGATGAAACCCAATGCTCGTTCGGTTTTAGCAGCTATTAAACGGATGGGGAAACTAGAACTAGAAACGATCGCCACAGGGCATGGACCCTTACTAAAATACCATCGTGCTGAATTAGTAGATCGCTATCAGCAATGGAGTCAGGCACAAACCAAAACTGAAACTTTAGTCACGCTGTTTTATTGTGAAGACTACGGCTACAGTGACGATCTGGCTAGAGCGATCGCCCAAGGAATTACCAAAACAGGAGTCGCAGTAGAGTTAGTCAATTGGAACGATACTGAACCCCAAGAAGTACGGGAAGTTAGTCTCCCAAGCAGCAGGTTTAGTTATCGGCATGCCAGCCCAATCGGATAAAGAAGCTCATGCTATTCTCAGTACTATCCTGGCAGCAGCCCACGGTAAACAAGCAATTGGCTTATTTGAATCTGGTGGTGGCGAAGATGAACCGATTTATCCTTTGCGTAACCAGTTTCAGGAAATTGGACTTAACCGAAGCTTTTCCGCCAATTTTAGTCAAAAAATCTCCCGATCGAGCTATTAATCAAGTCTGCGATGAAGCTGGTACAGATTTAGGACAGTGGTTAACTCGCGATCGCACTGTTAAACAAATCAAAGCCATAGATAGTAGTTTACAAAAAGCCTTGGGCAGAATCAGCAACGGCTTATATATCATCACTGCTACAAAAGGCGATATCTCCAGCGCCATGGTAGCATCTTGGGTTACCCAAGCCAGTTTAACTCCCTTGGGAATTGCGATCGCCGTGGCTAAAGATCGGGCAATTGAATCTTTCTTACAGATTGGCGATCGCTTTGTTTTGAATGTTTTAGAAGAAGGGAATTATCAGCATCTAATTAGACATTTTCTCAAACGTTTTCCCCCTGGTGCAGATAGATTTGCAGGAATTAAAACCGTACCTGCTAGCAATGGTTCACCGATTATTGCCGAATCTCTAGCTTACATTGAATGCGAAGTTAGTAACCGCTTAGAATGTAGCGATCACTGGATTGTATATAGTACTGTGCAAGCTGGCAGAGTAGCCAAGTTAGATGTTTTGACGGCAGTGCATCATCGTAAGGTTGGGAATCATTATTAATTAGTTCATTAGGATTAGCCTTAGCTTTTAGCTTTCCTCCTCTGCCTCCTCTGCACCCCTGCAACCCTATATTCACCATGCACAAACCATTTAACGACTCATCAACTCCCTTGGTACAAATGGCTAAATAATGGTGGAGTGATTAAAGTTCTAGAATTTATCCAAGACTTTATCATTATCTCTCTTTGTATCGGTCTATTTGGCTTCATGACACTTCAGTTGCGAGAGATGTTTGTTTCTCTGCTACCGCCTTTAAACTTTACCAGAGTCACGGCTGATATTCTGTTTATTGCTGATTTTAGTCGAATTATTTCGCTTATTAATCATTTATCTGCAAGAACGCGAGTTTCTATTGGTGTGGCGGTCGAAGTTTCCATTGTTTCGGTTTTAAGAGAAATTATTGTCAAAGGAATTTTAGATATTCCTTGGAGTCAGGTATTAGCCACTGGTTCTTTTTTGTTAGTTTTAGCAGTTTTATTAGTAGTCAGAGTTTGGCTACCGCCCACCTTTGAAGGTGTCGATCCCGAACAAAAAATATCCGAACGATAAACAAAGACAGTAAACGGAAACTAATATAACAGGATAACAACACACGATAACCATCTGTTATACATCGTCATCGATATCCTTACTAAAATCAGACCAACTATTAAACCAACACCGCCAAAAAAAGAGACGTACAAGTAGCCAACATTGGCATCAATACCCAAGTATTGCGATCGCGTACTTGGGACAGGTTAAAGTTTGAGGTGGAATATTCCCGCCAAAAAGGTACGACTTCTAATTCTTATTTAATTCAAGCCGATAAAACGGCATTAATCGATCCGCCAGGACAATCTTTTAGCCAAATTTACTTAGAAACTTTAGCACAGCATCTTGACTGGCAAAAATTAGATTACATCATCTTCCAGCACGTTAATCCTAATCGCTTGGCAACCATCCAATTGCTAGCAGGAAAGGCATCATCAAGCCAAAATCATTTGTTCCAAGCCAGCAGCTAAAGCTCTAAAAGGTGCTTTAATGTTTCCCGCACTGGAAATCAAGAGTTCGAGTAGTCAGAGATAACGATACTTTAGACTTGGGACAGGGACATCGACTAGAGTTTATTAGTACGACTACTCCCCGTTGGGTAGATGGCTTATGTACCTACGATCCTCAAAGCAAAATTCTCTACACCGATAAGTTTTTTGGGGCGCATTTGTGCGACGATTCTATCTTTGATGATAACTGGAAACAATTAGATTTAGATCGCCATTTCTATTTTGACTGTCTTCATGCCTCCCAAACCAAACAGTTAGAAACTGCTTTAGCTAAATTTGCGCCTTTTGATAGCAAAATATATGCTCCTGCTCACGGTTCGTTAATTAAATATAGCCTCAGTCGCTTTAGCTATGATTATCAGCAGTGGTGTCAAGCAACAAATTAGCAAAAAATTCAAAGTAGTTCTGCTTTACGCTTCGGCATATGGCAGCACCGCAACTATAGCTAGTGCGATCGCCCATGGTTTAATCGAGTCGGGAGTAGCAGTAGAATCGATTAACTGCGAACTGGCATCATACGGCAGAAATTACCGCAGCAATTCAAGCCTGTGATGGTTTTATCATCGGTTCGCCGACATTAGGTGGTCATGCACCAACGCAGATTCAAACAGCGTTAGGAATCGTTTTAGCTACCGCAGCCAAAACTAAATTAGCAGGGGTGTTTGGTTCTTATGGTTGGAGTGGTGAAGCGATCGCACTATTGGAAAATAAACTAAAAGATGCTCACTATAACTTTGGGTTTGAACCAATCCGCGTCCGTTTTAGTCCTACTACTAATACTTTAGAAGAATGCATCCAGGCAGGACAAGAATTTACTCAAAAACTAAAAAAATCCAAAAAACTCCGTAGTCCTCGGCAAGCAGTAACCGAAACTCAAATCGATCGCACCGAACAAGCAATGGGTAGAATAGTCGGCTCGATCTGCGTCCTAACTACCAATCAAGATAATCATCATAGCGGTGTGCTCACTTCTTGGGTATCCCAAGCAACGTTTAATCCTCCTGGTGTGATGATTGCTGTGGCTGAATCACAAAATGCAGATTTAATAAGTAACCCAGGAGACAAGTTTGTGCTAAATATTCTCAAAGAGGGTAGAACTGTCAGAAGAAATTTCAGTAATCAAAGTAGTAATTCTTTTAATAATGTAACTACCAAAACCGCTAGTAACGGCTGCTTAATTATTGAGGAAGCTTTGGCTAACGTTGAATGTACTGTCCAAAGCCGTCTGCCATCAGGCGATTGCACTTTGATTTATGCAGTAGTAGACCAAGGTGAAGTATCAGAATCCCAGGGAGTTACAGCAATTCAACACCGCAAGTCAGGGAGTCATTATTGATTTAGTCACAACACAGGAGATAGAAATATTTAGCAAAACTAGAGGAGGCAACGTCTAAAATATATTTGTCCGCCACTTTTAACCAAATATAATCCAATGACTCTGCTAACTACTCAAACAAATCAATCCCTCGCCGTTGGTTTGAAACAAAGAAGAGAGAAATTAGCAAAATTAATTGAGCATCCAGTTATATTGTGGTCTGGTAATCCTGTAAGCAGAAATTTTATCGCCAACATATTTCCTTTTCGCGCCAGCAGTCACTTCTTATATTTTGCAGGGATACCATTGATTAATGCAGCGATTCGTTTAGAGGCTGGCAGATTGGAATTATTTATGGATAATTCACCACCAGAAGCCACTCTTTGGCATGGGGAAACGCCATCTAGAGATGAAATAGGAGAATTGATTGGCGCAGATCGGGTTTATCCTTTAGCGAAACTATCAGATAAAACAAAAACGGCAGGTGTCGCAACCATAGCGGTGCAGGATTTAGCTACCTATCAACAGCAATGTAAATTGTTAAATCGCCCTGTAAATTTAGCTAATCAGGCTGAAAATATCGACTTAGAACTGGCTCAAGCTTTAGTAAAATTGCGATCGCGTCACGATGATTTGGCATTAGAGGAGTTACGCTATGCTGCTGCGGTATCAGTTGAGGCACATAAAGCAGGAATGCAAGGGACTCGGCATGCTAACACAGAAGCAGAAATACGCGGGGCAATGGAAGGGATAATCATTGCTCATAATATGCACTGTGCATACAACAGCATTGTTACCGTCCAGGGAGAAGTTTTACACAACGAGTCTTATCATAATAACCTCCAGCCTGGAGATCTGTTATTAGCCGATGTCGGTGCAGAAACTCCCAATGGTTGGGCAGCAGATATTACTCGTACTTGGGCTGTTTCGGGAAAGTTTTCTAGTACGCAGCGAGATATTTACGAGATTGTTCTCAAAGCCCATGATGATTGTATTGCTAAGATACAGCCTAGTGTGGAATATCAGGATATTCATTTATTAGCTGCTGAAATAATTGCCGAGGGTTTGGTAAATTTAGGTATTCTTAAGGGTAATCCCCAAGATTTAGTCGATATGGATGCCCATGCGCTATTTTTCCCTCACGGCGTGGGACATTTACTCGGTTTAGATGTACATGATATGGAGGACTTGGGAGATGTGGCGGGATACGAACCAGAAAGAAGCAGGAGCGATCGCTTTGGTTTGGGCTATCTGAGATTAAACCGCCCTTTGCAGTCAGGAATGCTGGTGACAATTGAACCAGGCTTTTATCAAGTCCCCGCAATTTTAAATGATGCTGACTTTCGGGCTAAATATCAGGATGTAGTTAATTGGGAACGTTTGGCGCAGTTTGCTGATGTTAGGGGAATTAGAATTGAAGACGATGTTTTAGTTACTGATTCTGGTTCAGAGATTTTGACGGTAGAGTTGCCAACTAACATAGAAGCGATCGAAGATTTAATCGCGAATTATTAGGAAAAACTCAATCAAAGAAGTCCGTCCGTTAGAATGATCCCCTTTACTTTTTCAGGGAACATATGGGCATAAAGGCGCACGTTGTAACTACCAAAAGAGTCTCCAACTAAGATATACGGTGGTTCAATTTTTGCCTTAGTCAACAGTAAATCAAGTTCTCGAACAATTTCTGCGCTACAGCGAGGTTTCGGACTCGCATCACTCCAACCATAGCCAGGACGATCCCAAATGCATGCTTGGATAAGCTTGGCGATCGCATCGAGCAAAAAATATCCTTAGTAATTACTAATTAATTACGAATCAAAACCTTAATTCATACTCAAGTAAAGCTCTAGTGCCATTATTCTGAAAATCACTCGAACCCCGCAGCACAAACTTATCGTTAAAGCGATAGCGGAAACCAAATTGAGCAGGAGTATCATTGTTCAATATTTTGAGGACAGAAAAAGAGAGATTGTTGACCAATTCAAAGGCAATTTCCCCCGCTATTCCATCCGTCTCGCCATCTCGATTATCATCGATGATTGGTGTGGGAAACAGACGTAGTTCGCCAATCGGAAAAGCATTGTTAAATTCTGCGTTTAGACTGCCGAATAATGCTGAACCTGCCAAGGTAGCGAGTCCTGATGTCCCGTTGCTATTTGCCAGTGCTTCGACAAAACCGCCTCCTAACAGTGCCGCAATTTCGGCTGGACTTCGAGGAGGACTACTTGTAAGCTCAATTCGATTAGTAATTTGACTAGCTAATCCCTTGACTTTAGCAGAAACTCTAATAGTTTCTAAGGCTTGTAAGCCAGAATCAGGAATTTCCGTCGGTGATACTTCGCTAGGGATGCTGCGATTAGTGGTTTCGATCGCCGAGCCAACCAACAAGACATCTAGAAAAGGATCTAGAACATTGTTGCTAGAAAAACGTGCCGTATTTTTGTAATCTCTCGACAGGTTTAGCTGGGTGGTAAACAGATTTACTTGACCCCGCTTGAGAACAATTGTGCCATCTGGACTAGGCTGGAGAAAAGTACCGTTGATGTTTAAGTCTCCAGTAGCCAAAAAAGTGAATATCGGCGGTTGACTAATTTGAATATCTTTTCCCAACTCTAACCTAAGATTTTTGTACTGGGTTGCCGCGGCGATTCCTCGCTCATTATTGTCTCGGGCAACATTGTCTATAGCAGCTTGTCGAGCCTGGAGTTTAAAGTCTGCTGATGCTTGCGGTTCTTTGTCTTCTTCATCGACTAACAAAATCGTCCCGTCAAACAAAGTTAAATTGCCAGTAATGTTAGGTTCCGTAGCCTTACCCAGGATCTGTAGCGTGCCTCTAAGACCTCCATCGTACAATTTGGGCAGCTCTACTTTCTTTATTTGGTTGAAATCGATAGTTAAAGGATTAGGGCTGTCATTATCTCTCAAAGGTACTGTGCCTACGGCAGTAATATTACCCCCGCCAAAATCTCCTTGAAAATTATTAACGCGAATATTATCAAGGTCAAAGAAAACTCGACTATTGATATTGGTAATGGGATTTTTTGGCAAACTTTTGGCCGCGATCGTGGCATTTTTAATCGTGGCTATGCCCTGAGTTGCCAGCTTGCGGGGCAGTTTTTTCTGGTCATCGAGGATACCAGAAATATTAAGGGCAATTTCTCCCTCGCCATCAATCCACTTTAGTTCGCCCCGCGAAAAAATATCTAGTAAAGCCAGACCTTTATCTTTAACATTTAGCTCTAACTCCAGGCGATCGCTTTCGGGTTCTATCTGAGCAAAAGGCAGTTGATATGGTACGCTTCCTTTGAGAATCAGGGGATCTACATCCGCCGCCAGAACGCTACTAGCAGAAAATTCTAGACGTGACGTTTTATAGCTAAAGCTACCCTTAGTTGATTCGATTGAAGTGTCATTCAAAGAAGCATTGTCGATCCGAACTTCCCCCCTAGCTTGGGGATCGTCAGGAGTTCCAGCGATGCTTGCAGTACCGTTAAGTAAACCATCTAAAGCTAATTCTGGCGGGAAGGAAACTAGTTGATCGACCAATTTTAGGGGGACTTCTACCAGCCTAAACTGCCCTGATTGAGTATCGCCGCCAAAAGTTCCTGTAAATATTAACGTCGGGGAAATAGGACTAGCTTGTTTAGCTGACTTATGCCTAGCAGTATCTTTGAGTTCTACGGAAATCGGCAGTAGAGTCAAAATTCCTTCTTTGAGGCTTCCTTTGGCAATAATTTTTTTGCCGACTAAGTTACCCCAACGCCATTCTTCCCCTAGAAAGTCAAATTCTGAAGTCAATCCTGTTTTCAACGAACCAAACACGTTGATTTGACCATCGAAAGTTCCAATTAAATTCTTAATCTCTGGAATCAAAGCAGTTTGTCTTTCCTGCTGCACAGAAGCTAACCAGGCTTGGATTGCTGCTAGCAACTGTAGCTGTTCGATAATCGGCGCATCTTTATAGCCAACATTAAATAAAGGTGGTTGATTTGGTGGGTTAGACGGCGAATATAAATCATCGGCATTACCGTAGGCGCGATCGCGAAAAATTTGAGCAAAATCAGTTAGTTCAAAAATTTGCAAGGCAACCAATATGTCTTGAACCTGCCCGCCATTAATGGTTACCTGACCATCAAGCTCAATATCGTCGGGTTTTTGACTTAAATTTCCTGCCAACTTGTAGATGCTATTTCTTTGTTTAAATTCAACGTCTTGAATGGCAAAATAGCCATCATTATATTGAAAATCTCCTTTAAGGCGATTGCCTCGAATACTTGCAAGAGCAGGATTTTCGATAATTACATCTTTGCCTGAAGTCGCTAAAGTATCGAGGTTAAAGGTAAAGTTTCCCGATAACTCTCCATTCACTGGCTGTAGCGCAACATTATCTGGTACTTTAATCTCATCGCTTTTTAGGGCAATGGTTTTAAGCAGTTGCAGCGGAACATTAGCGGTTGTAAGATTGAGGAGTTCTTTTTGTCCCGTACCCTTGATTGAGACATTGTCTTGAACGATCGCTAAAGCTAGGGGAGAGAAATCAGGATCTAAGACCAATTCGATCTTGTCTAAAGGCTGATAATCAAGACCAAAACTACCCTCGGCAGGAATTAGAGGGGTAGTTAAAATTTCTTCCAAGTTAAGTTTTACTCCCGTTTCGGGAGATACCTGGACATTTCCTGCTAAATAAGGCGCAAAATCAATATTTTCGACGCGAAAATTCTTGAGAGCTAAGTTACCGCCAACCTTCATCGCCGAGGGAATCCCGCTGATTTTTCCCGCAAAATCTCCTCTGCCAGAGTAGTCAAGATTGGTTGCCCAACTAGGTAAAGGCACTCGCAGCTTTTTTAGATTAATTGAGCGAGCTTGGGGAATCTCAAATTCAAAGTAGTCAACCGCAGCTAACTTATCGGGAATATCGCTAAAAAAGGATTCATCTAAGACAACATAACCCTTAGCATTTAAACCAGTTCCCTTTGCCTGAAGTACGTTTAATCGTTTACCATCCCAAGCGATCGCCGCAGACAATGGTTGCTCTAAAAGGTCAATTCCTTGACTAAAGTTAAGCTTACCTTTGGCTGCCACTGCCGTGGGACTGAGATTGTCTACTTTGCCTGTAACTGCTAACTGTCCCCCTAGCTTTCCCTTAAGCTCAAGCGCATCGGAATTAGGATCGGCAAACAAGCTTAAATCTACTTGCTTTGGCGTTACCTGAGCGTTGAACTTACCCTGGGC
This sequence comes from uncultured cyanobacterium, assembly GCA_963724445.1. Classification (GTDB taxonomy): domain Bacteria; phylum Cyanobacteriota; class Cyanobacteriia; order Cyanobacteriales; family Xenococcaceae; genus Waterburya. Next base: position 57,948 of record CAVRWR010000198.1, read on the forward strand.
GATCGCCAGTTTTTGCGCCACAAACACCCCTTCTGGTAAGGTCAAGCTACCATCGCCATTAGCCACAATTCCTTCGGGAGTAATATTATCCGTTGTCCCAGCTAGCTTTAATCTGCCGTTAACCAATCCTGCAAACTGATCGGGAGTACTAGAGCTTAATTCTTTTAGTTTAAGATTTTTTCCTTGAGCGATCGCCGTCCAGTCTCGATCGACAATTTTCAGGTCTTCAACCTTTACTTTTCCTTCTGCCAAAGCCAGATCGCCAAAGCCATTAATCAAGGTTTGGGGTTGAACCTCATCGGGAATGTTCCCTGTCAGATAAAACTTGCCCCTTAGGTTGTCATTAAATTCATTAGGTAGATCGGGAAATAACTGCTGTAGCTGTAAATTTTTGGTGTTGAGATCTGCGTTCCAGTTACCATTGGCGATCGCGATTTTCGGTATAGCCACCTGTCCGCCAACGGTGTTTAGCTGCGCCTTTCCTGTAGCATCAACCTGTGCCAGATTACCAAAATCATTAGTTCCTGCAACGTCAAATACCCCATTTACTTTACCCTGAGCGATGGTTGGCGCGCTGCCTTTACCGATGGGTAGACTGCCAAATTCAACCCCCATGGCAGTTAACTTAGTTGACCAGTTACCTTTACCATAGTCAAGCTTGTCTAAGGCAACCGTGCCGTTGCCTAAAGCAAAATTTGCCTTGCCGTTGCGAAAACGTAAAGTTGATAAATCCCCTGCTTGAGCAGATATGTTAGTTTGACCAGAAACTCGATCGAGATCTACGGGGAGCTTATTATTATAATTGCGGGCGATCGCTTTGGCTGAAACATTTGTTGCCGAGACGTTAAACGCCATATTTTGTTCGCCGTCTAACTGAAGTTTGCCATTCCCCTCAATACTCCCTCCCGATCTTGGTTGACTGGTAAATTGCTTGACGTTTAAAGTTGTCCCCGCCAATTCCAAGTCGGCGTTTATTTGTCTAAAAGGAACTCGATCTATTTGACTAGGTGAAGCCGTCGCCATTTTAACCTTAACTACTGCATCATCTAAAGTTCCTCGAACCGCCACCTCACCACGTATTTTGCCCTTGATTGGTACAGGTGCTTTAAGTTCTAAAGCATCAATCACTTTTTGCGCTGTAACTGGCTCGATCTGAGCATTTAACTGATAATCTCCCTTTCCTGCTAAATCCAGTGAACCAGAAGCTTTACCCGATACTTGCCCAAAATTAGTCGAGACATCATCCAACTCAATTTTTGTCCCCTGAAAACGAACCTTGCCATCACTATGATTAAACGGTTTAACCAAGTTGGGAATTTGTAGACTGAGATTATTTAGATCCAAAGCTCCCTGTAATTGAGGGACAGGAGTATCAGACAGCGTTACTCTTAGATTCCCGTCTAGATTTCCTTGACCTAGTTCAATCGGTAATGCCAAAAGATTACTCGCTTCTGAAGCTTTTAGCTGTTGCGCTACAATGTCTAAATCGATTACGCCAGTTTGGTTATTACTTCGTCCGTCTATAGTAAAACTGCCTCCTTGAATCAATTCCGCAACGGCATCGAACTTGATTTGATTTTCTAAGGGACGAACCTTAATCTTGTCTATTTCAGCGATAACCGCAGGATTTAAAGCTGCTTTTGCCGAATTATATGCCACCAGAGAAAGCTGACCACCATCTAGCTGAATTGACTTAACATCAACCTTGATTCCCCCTGACGATTCTTTATCTGAGCCAAAATCTGTAGGAGTCCACTGCTTAGATTCATCTTGCTCAATGTAAACATCAGGTTTAATCAAAATAAGGTCTAACTTTAATTTACGCTGGCGCAAAAAATGTAGCAGAGCAAAGTTGACCTTGACTTCTTTTACCTTGACAAAATCAGGATTTCCCTTAGTCGCAGGCAAGGCACTACCGCCAAAACTGGCACTGGCAAGAGAAATTGACTTTAAATCTCCTAACTCTAATGGACGATGGAGATAGTTTCCTACTTCTGTTTCAATTAAAGGAATCAATTTACGCTGAACAAAACACCAACCATAAATTAGACCTCCTCCGGCACTACCTACAAGCACAAGGGCAGTTGTTTTAACAAACTTACGCCACCAACTGCGATGCTTTACGGTCGGATTTTTTGAAGCCTGTATATCTGAATTGCTCTCAGAGTCTTGGTTCATCTTATAGTTGTAATCTGTGGCTGAAGATGCCAATAATGACCAACAGTTGCTGTAGCCCGAAGTTGCGTTGAGTGACAGTTGCTCATAGTAGGGGCGAGGGGCAGAGTTAATCTGTAGCTAAAATTTTTATCAATACGCGATGGTGAT
>CAVRWR010000199.1:0-13370 GCA_963724445.1 uncultured cyanobacterium
GTGTATCAGGCTACTGTAGCAGGGGCAAACTCCGAAACTTTGACTCCCTGGATGACTAATCTGACTCAGGAAAATAACCATTGGCATGGTCAATTAAAAGTTGAACCGAATCAATTTGTCAGTAATCTCGATCGTGCTGAAGCTCGGCTAATAAGTATTAATTTGGCTAGACCATCCTTAGAGGAGTTTTTTATGCAGCAACTGCGGTCTAGAGGAATTGAAGTGAGCCGTTAAACTAGCCACTAATCATCATAAATCCTGTTCGGACAAATAAAAATAATCTCCCAAACTAATACCCAGGTCAATTTACCTGGGTATTACCATTTGAGCGCTCGATCATTCAAATTAACTACACCCGTTGTAAATTTTGGGAACTGTCTGGGTTGGGCGATTTAGACGACGCTGGTTTTGCCTGATATTTTACTAAATCAGCTAAATCCTGAAGTTGGTTGATGGCTTCTGCACCCTCTAATTTCATCAGTTCTCGATCATCTCTCATTTCAGTCCAGGTAATTCCATAATCTGAGACTAAAAAGCGAATTAGATGACCATCTCCTAAACTAACCATAAAAGAAGCACTGTTCATCTCACCGCCACAGGTATAGCAGGATGCCAAATAACTCTGGTTCTCAAGGGCGATCGCCAGAGCCTGAAGAGTCATTACCAGATCCTGAACGTACCGACTATGCTGCTGTGCAAGTCTTGTAAACACTTTGTTCCTCCGAACACCTTGAATTTTATTGTAAACGCTAGTTTACTTGTTTAATATTTTCTTAAGATTATATCTTTAGGTAATTACTACTACACAGGCGACCTTTATTAAGTTTAACTAAGTTATCAGGAACTTTTTGTGTCCATTGATTCAATTGTCTGGGGTCTCAATAGAAAATTGCAGAGGGGAACTACAGTTTCGTCAGACAGTAAAGCTTCTAAGTTTAGCTCCAGCTCACCAGTAATACCTGCCACCCCTAGAGAAAATTCAAAACCGCTCTTGTTCGCCGAAGGGATATCGGGATATTGCTGAATGACGACAGGACGGCGCTGATTCACGGGAGTTTCTAATAAGCTTTCGTTTTGATACTTAACTATCAGGGTTTGGGCTTGAGCCTTTTTACCTAAGACCCATCCTCTGACTGCGATCGCTCCCGTAGTAATAATCAACTTTGTATCTGGGGCAATGATACCAAATCCCCACAAAGTTTCAAATTCTTGTCTGGGAAGGGTTTTCCTAATCTCCACAATTTCAATCGGAGTTTTAACCTGATTGAGCCAATTTTGAGCTGCGGTTGATTGAGCTAAAGATTGTTGAGCTTCTTGAAGTTGTGATTGTGCCGCATTGAACTGCTTTTGCTGTTCAAACAGTTCTTGTTTCAAGCGTTGCATTTGCTCCCCAGTTTGCTGTAGCCTGAGTTGAGTTTCTCCCAGCTCAATCCGAAAACCTTGGTTAATTTGCAGCTGTGCATTGGCTTGAGCTAATTCTTTCTGAGAGATTTGCAAATCATTGCTGAGTTTGTCGATTTTTGACTGCATTTTTGACAACTCAATTTCTGCCTGGGTTGGTGGCTGGGTTTTCGATTTATTTTGCTCAGAATTTTCGTCAGAAAACCAATTTGCAAGTTTTGTCAGCTTCAAATTTTTACTCCTCTTGCAGTGCTGCCTAGGTAATAATGTTTTTGACCAGAGATTAGGATACCTATAATCTTTTAATCTTTGGTCAGTGCTAGAATCCTGCGTGTTTAGATATCTCCCGTTAAATTGTACCTCAAGATTTAAACTAGGCTGTAGATAGACAACTTTTCCGTTTAGGCTATAAAATCGAATATTTGGCAGCTATACCCAATTACTGATGAATCGACTTCCGCCTATTTTAAGTTTAAAGCAAGTAAGTCTTCAGGCAACGATCGGCTCGGATTTTCTATTACAAGATATTTCGTTCGAGATTGCCGCAGGAGAGATCGTCGGCATTGTTGGAGCATCAGGAGCGGGTAAAACTTCATTACTAAGATTACTCAATCGTTTAACCACTCCTAATAAAGGTGAAATACTAGTTGACGAGCAGTTGATTGAGCGTTACGAGCCAGTGCAGCTGCGACGCAAAGTAGTTTTATTGCCTCAAGAGTCTAAACTACTGGGGATGAAAGTGATTGATGCCTTCAAGTATCCGCTTAAATTAAAACAATTACCAGAGTCTGAAATTCTGGCTAGAGTTGATGCTCTATCAAATCTATTGCGTATTCCTTCAGAATGGTTTAACAAGAACGAATTACAGTTATCAGTCGGACAAAGACAGCTTGTAGCGATCGCTCGTGCCTTGATTATGCAACCCCAAATTATCTTACTTGACGAGCCTACTTCCTCATTAGATATCGGTACTGCCACTCATCTTTTAACTGTACTGACGCAACTAAACCAAAGTCAAAATTTAACCATCATCATGGTCAATCATCAGTTAGAGTTGCTCAACGGTTTTTGCGATCGTCTTTTGTTTATCGATCAAGGCATTCTAGTAGAAGATGTACAGGCTACTGAAGCAAATTGGCAAAGATTCCGCAATAGAATAGTTCAGCTACAGCAGAAGCAAGAACAGGATTGGCTTTGATCTAATTTTATCTGAGGTAACCAGTTCAAGTCAGCAATTTACTACTGTACTTGTCTCGAAAAACGTGCCATCTTGGCTTGATTATTGACTTGATGGTTCATTGCCATACTATCTGACAATGAATCATCTTCAGTCTCAATCAAATCTGGATTAAAACGGTAGCCCACATTTCTGACAGTCTGAATAATATTTGGCTGTCGTGGATTAAATTCAATTTTTTTCCGTAGAGATAAGACGTGGGTGTCTACGGTTCGAGGATTATCAATTGCCTCTGGCCAAGCACGGTGCAACAGTTCTGAACGGCTCAAAGCACTACCTTCAGCTTGAGCTAGGACATAAAGCAAGCTAAACTCCTGTGGTGTCAATTCGATAAAGTTGCCCTTTAACTGAACTCGTCGCTGCGCTAGGTCTATCTTAAGATCGCGACACTCCATTGATAAAGGAACAGAAGCAGTTGAACGCTTCCGACGAATCAGTGCTTCAACCCGCGCCAAGAATTCTTGCATCCCAAAGGGTTTGGTTAAGTAGTCATCAGCACCCGTTTTTAAACCACGAACAATATCTTGTTCGCTGTTACGAGCTGAGAGCAAAAGAATTAGCGATTTCTGTTGTTGATATAACCAATGAGATAATTCTAGTCCGTCTCCATCAGGTAAATCAGAGTCGATAATCACTAAGATTGGCTGATGCCGATAAAAAGCATCTCTACTCTGTTGCAGACTAGCAGATTGACTCACAACATAACCCGACTGTTGTAAATGCCATCCTAATAGTGAGCGCAAGTGAGGATTACTTTCAACTATTGAAATATGTGCTGAAACCACTTTTGCCTCATTAAATTTGGGGAAAATTCCTATAAGAATAAGGCTAACAGAGGCTTAAATAAGATTTTGTAGCGATGGTTACGAGTATCACCGTACTAATTATTTGATAAAAATATGATTACTACCAAACAAAACAAGTAAAATTAAGAAAGACAGAAAACTTAATATCAGTTCGATTTTTGTTTATACCTAAGTAAAATTACCAGATTAAATAAATGATTCTCCAAGATGCTCAAACAATTCGACACTATCAAAAGATTACAGATGGCATGGTCGATATGTGGCGCAGACGGTACAGTTTTGAGGAAATTAGACTGTATTTGGATGGCTACATTGCCTGTCTACGAAATAGTGATTTTGTAGAACAATACTTGATTCACCGTCTTGAGGAACAGGCATTACGCTTTTTGCGAGACCCGTCAAATTTTGAACTGTCTTTTCCTCAGACTCAGATGGAAACTGAAACTGATTACGATTATTACTAATATTACTCAGGGTTTAATTTATAAATTAGCCTGGTCAGGATTAATCATTCTTTTGTCTACTTAGCACAGAGAACGACCAATAACTAGCCGTCTCTGTCTTAAATTAAGATTAGGTTGGGGATGATTGCCTGTTCAAACTTTAAGAAGCTAGCGCTACCTCAACCATCTGTTGTAACTCTCCAGTTTGATATAGCTCGATCGCAATGTCTGAACCACCAATAAATTCACCATTAATATAGATCTGAGGGATTGTGGGCCAGTTGGAGTATTCTTTGATTCCCTGGCGTATTTCGGAGTCTGCCAAAATGTCTACGGTTTCATAGGGAACACCAAGGGTATTAAGGATTTGCACTACATTGTTGGAAAAACCACACTGGGGCATTAGTTTCGACCCCTTCATGAATACCATGACTTTGTTCTCATTAAGCAACTGTTCAATTTTTGTCTTTACTTCAGGGTTCATAAGCTTAAATTACCTATTTTGCTAAATTTATAATTAACGTTTGCCATAATTTATAGCAACTTTAAGTAACGTAGTTGACATATTTTATGTTAAATGGTTTGACCCGCTGCTTGCCAGGTTTCGGGAGTAAAAGTTTTGAGAGACAAAGCGTGAATTGTTTCCGCCGCTAGTTCTGCCTGCAATGCTCCATAAACTATTTGATGCTGCTTTACTCTACTTTTACCAGCAAAATCAGGAGAGATAATTATAGCTTCAAAATGCTGTCCGTCGCCGATAACTTTGACTTCAGCGTTAGTCATCCTATCTTGAATCATTGTCTGTACTTGTTCTGGACTAATCATAATGAGTTTGATTGATTGAGATAAATTTAGATAAATTGAAACATGGGAAGAACTTACTTCTTATTTTAAGTAAAGATGCCGAACTGTTGTTAATTGATCGATATCAATGAAGTATACGGCTCATGTGAATTTCTGGCAGAATTCCCATTTTTGGTCTATGGTTACTCTGCTGGAGATGAATTGGGGATTACTGGAGGAGCTTGGGTCGGTGGTTGTCCTTCTACAGGAGGTTGAGTCGGCTGCTGAGGATTGGGAGCTTCAGGTGGAGATTGAACTGCCCCTGGTTTTGGCGGAGTGTAAGGAGTATCGACAAAGCCAATTTCCAGCAACTGTTCGTAGGCTTTTCTACCTAATCCAACCCCAGGACTTTGGGAAGTAATGATTTGAATTAATAAAGGAATAGACAATTCTGGTTGATTTTGCGATCTGTGTACCAACGCCAGTTGATAGGTGGCATTATCTCGGTCGATGCTCGTATCTAAGGCTTTTTTACGGTGAGATTCAGCAGCAGCATTATCCAGTCCTGAAAAGCTATTGAATAGCTGTAGATAAAAATTAGATAGCTGATTGAAAACTTGGCGTGCGCTTTGCAGTTTTTTTACGGCTAAATCATAATCTTGAGCATCGATCGCTTGGTCTGCTTCCATCATTAGTTTCTTGCCGCCTTCGATGCTAAAAATGCTGGCGCTTTGATTGGTAGTGTTTTCTGTAGATCCGCCTGGATTAACTGTTTCTTGAGCGTGCAGACTGGGAGAAAATCCAATTGATAATAAACTCAGAAATAACAAGTAGCGTACGCTATGGTCAATAATGTTTAATTTTGGCATAAGTTTATATCTGGTTTCTGCTGGCTAGTGAGAATTAAACTTCAGGTATCTTATCACCCCCCAACCCTGATGTCAGAACTACAGAGTAACGAGTTTTCACTTGCCTTATAGGGTAGTTGATTACTGATGGATTAGCTTATGCTGGAGCAGTTTATTCTTCTGTAACATTTACAATTTTATGCATCGTCTTATAGGAATAATTTTATTTTGCCTAGCCTTAATTTCTGCCTGTACAAAAAGCCCTTTAGAATCTCCAACTAATTTACCTCAAGACGAATTTATTCAAGTTTATTTTAATCATCGAGCAAGTGACACCAACACCTATTCAGAACCTTACCGTGATATCGTGCGTCAGGGAGACAATTTAGAGTCAATAATTATCCAAAATATAAATGTCGCCAGCTCTACTATCGATCTTGCAGTTCATGAGCTTAATTTGCCATTAGTGGCTCATGCTTTGGTTAAAAGCCAGCGTTCTGGAGTCAGGGTAAGAGTAATCTTAGACAATAACTATAGTCGTTCTCCAAGTGAATTAAATAAACGGGAAATTACACAGTTAAATCAAAGAGATCGCCAAAAATACGAGAATTATTTTGACTTGGTCGACCTCAATCAAGATCGTCAATTGAGTTCTCAAGAGATTAACCAACGGGATGCTTTAATCATCCTCAAGCAGTCAGGAATTCCTTTGATCGATGATACTGCTGATGGCTCTAAAGGTAGTGGTTTGATGCACCATAAGTTCATGGTGGTAGATGGTCAATCGGTAATTACTGGTTCGAGCAACTTTACCGTTAGTGGTGTCCATGGCGATGTGGGTAATTTAACAACTAGAGGAAACGTCAATCACCTTTTGCGCATAAACAATCCCCAGGTAGCAAATTTGTTTACTGAAGAATTCAACTATATGTGGGGTAATAGTCCGAATGGAGGGATTAATAGTAATTTTGGTGTAGATAAACCTTGGCGATCGCCTAAATCAATTACTTGGGCAAATACGGAGATTACCCTACAGTTTGCGCCTACTTCTCGTAAGCAAGATTGGCAAAATAGCACCAATGGTTTGATTACCAAAACGATTGATAGTGCAGCTAATTCAATCGATTTGGCTCTATTTGTGTTTAGCGAACAAAAAATAGCAGATACTCTACAGTCAAAGCAGCAGCAAGGAATTGAGATTAAGGGCGTGTTCGATCCTGGCTTTGCCTATCGCTATTACAGTGAAGTACTTGATATGTTAGGTGTTACTTTATACCAACGTTGTCAACCAGAAGCAGAAAACAATCCTTGGGTAAATTCCCTCAACACCATCGGCACGGGACAGGTGGCAATTGGCGATAAACTTCATCATAAATTTGCAGTTATTGATGATGAAACCGTAATTACTGGGTCACAAAATTGGTCGGAAACTGCCAATATCAATAATGATGAAGCCTTAATTATTATTCGTAATGATCGAGTATCACAGCACTTCTCTCAGGAGTTCCAACGTCTTTATGATTCAGCCTTTTTGGGATTATCTTCTAGGATCAAAAGTAAACTTGAGCAACAGCAGCAATCATGCCCATAACATAACAGGTTGAGGTCGCTAGGAAAGCAACATTAATCCAAACTCTTATGAATTGGAACTCTCGATCTGTATAAGCCATTACTGAGTCAAACGGCAGTTTTTCTTGTTTGACTAACCAACCGTAGCCAACACCTAATAATGTAACGACCGCATAGAAGGAAAAGACTGTAAACCAATTATTAGGATTCATTGAATTATTATTTCATGTTTTCTGCAACACTATAGTGGGATAGGTTTATAAACCCCCTCTTCTTTAGTTTAATTATTATCAGCGTGACTAAACTTGTAAACATAGAATAACCGACTTAGTTTTTTTAATAAATAACCTGTTGTTGCCAAAATAATCGCACCTGCGATCGCAATTCCAAATCCCAAGGGCGGTAAAGTGTTCCACACTGATATACTTGCTGGTTCCGCAACGGCTTGCATAGCAACATAACGTCCATCTATAAATAGAGCCAAAAATAAACAGATAATTGCTCCGATATAACTCAATACTGTAAAACGATTTACGTTTTTAAGAGCATCTTGGCATACCTGACAATCTTTGGTGTGAGTTGTCCAGACATCAAACAATTTTTCTGGATCTGTTTCTGTATTAAGAAGTTGATGGTTGCACTGTGCATCCCAAGCTACACCACCACCCGCTCTCTTTGCCAACCACTGACGAAAAGCAACGACCGCTTTATCTTGAGGATTGGGAGTATAAACTTCTTTCAACCATTTGTTTTTACCTCGTTTAGCTACTATCTTTTCTTGATAGTGCAGAAAGATTAAATCCTGATGCAAAAATAGAGAAGCCAAGATATGATTCAACCATTTAGGCATTGGTAGGGCAAAGAAACCTAAGCCTGGGGGTGTTTTACCAGCATCACTTTTGATTAAAATCTGTCTACCAATATGACGACACCAACCAGGGCGGGTGGGAATAGCATACAAAGCCAAGATTAATTTGCCCCCATTTTTAAAGTCGGTAACAATTCTCATCTGACAGGGTGGTTGAAAATCATGAATTGCTTGTTCGACGTTAGATGCAGTGGGCGTAATTTCAAACGCAAAGCCTTCTTGAGTTGATATTTCTCTTAGACGAGGCATATCGTAATATTTTGCATCTTCATAACGGCTTCCCATAATGCCATGATGGGAAACTGGCACATGAGCGGGATCGGCAACATTTTCCATAAAGAAATCCCAACCATAGGGTAAATCTCTAATATTCCAAAATGGTTTGACAACACGACTCGAAGGATCGTCCAGTTCGGGAACAGTACGTGGTTTTCGAGCTTGACTTTCAACTTCTGCTTCAGTACCAGATTCAGCCCATACCCAAATTAAATCTTGCAGCTTTTGAGTAGGATAAGCAATAGCACGGGATTTTTGGTTAGCACAGTTTCTTGCCTCTGTTTCTCGATCTTGAGACTGGGGAATACTAACACAGTTGCCCTCGCTATCAAAGCGCCAGGCATGATAGGCACATAATAGCGTCCCATCTGATTCGATACGCCCTTGGGAGAGGGGAGCTAATCTATGGGGACAAAAATCTTCAAAACAATGCCATTCACCAGAATTGTCTTGCCATAGCACTAAATCTTTGCCTAATAACTGTATGGCATGGGGACGTGATGAATCGAGAAATTCAGCTACGGCTACTGGATACCATTGCTTTGTCCATTGAAAAGTTGATTCCGCTGATTGTAAAAATGGCGCGGTTTGATTATCTAAATTTTCTTGCAGATCAGTTTCAATGGTCATAGTTATTAAGAATATAATTGATTTTAGCTACAGCCTAACGAATCGGACTTTATTTAGTTTTATCGCTGTTCCCCCCAGTCTCGATAAAGCTTTTCTGCATAAAACATTATTTTTTCATCAGGCAGTTTAATTTTTGGCGGTTGCCTTGGATATAGACTCTCTAAAGCCATGATATCTTGCTTGACTATTTCGGCTGCTGAACGCAGTAGAAAAGGCTTTGCCAAAGCAAGCAATACAGGATTAGATTGGGCATAGACTAAAGTAAAAGTTTTGGTCTGATTTTCGGTTTCTGGATAGAGCGCAATAACTTGTAAAACCTTACCGACGGGAAATTCCCCTACCAAAGTGTTTAACGAGGGAAAAGAGTATTCAAATCGATTGAGGTAAATCTGAGGTAAGAGTCCTAGGATCGGATTCACTAATAGCTCTTTAAATGAATTCTTGGCTCTCAGAATTTTCTGGTCAAGCTTGATTTGATAATCATTTGTTTGATAATTAGTAATCTCGTTGGCTTCAATCTTGAACAACTCGCGATGAGTTCCTTTGATGTGGTTGTAGTCATAATTAATTAAAAGGTTACTCAGAAAATCGCTTCTTACACTGTGGTGTCCAGCTACTCCCACAAAGCGAAACCCTTGAGATCTCCTCTCAATCACATCGGGAATAGGCAGTCTAGGCTCGCACCCACTATAAGTCCAAACACAATCGCCAACCAAGGTAAGTTTTAAAGGATGAGCTATGGCTGATAGAGACTGCTTACTATCTTTATACCTTCCCTTACCATCAAATTCCAGTGCATGAAAGGGACAAGTAATCGTATCTCGCTCCGCACACACCCAACCTTTATTAAGAGGTGCTTGCATATGGGGACAAGTATTATCGAGAGCAAAAACTTCTTCTTTTGAGTTCTGCCACAAAACATAATCTCGTCCATTCAGCGTAATTTTGTTGGGTCGATTCACGCCTAACATTGACTTGTGAGCAATTAACCAAGGAGTTCCAGGCAAAATAGGATTCATTTTTTCTAGGAATTACGCTTATTGCTTACTTTTTACAATGATATGATTTCTTTAACTACTCTTTCTGCCGATTCCAAAGCTGATTCCATTCCCGAAGCAGAGACACCAGTATGTTCTCCTGCAAAATGAATCCGCTGCCAGGGTTGGCTCATTTTCGCTTGAAGTGCCTGGATTTGTCCTGGGGCAAAATAATGATATGCTCCCTGAGAAAAGCGATTCAGCCCTAAAGGATTAGCTCCGCGTCCGCGTTGCGAAGCCAGTCCGTTGCGGGTGTTCCGCCCGTTGTAGGAACTGGTGCGGTTTGTAACCCGTTATAGCGACTGAATCAAGAAGCGATCGCGATTAATTCTCCAACTTGAGCAGGATGCTTTCAGGTTTAGAAGTAATCAGGTCATAATTCTCCAATTTCATGATTAACCAATTCATTACGGATGTGGCTTACTCCCGTTTACTCTTCCGACTGGACGCGAAGGATGCGAAGCTGAATCCTCCAGGCGCACAATCGTTTAAGACCCTCAAACCCATATCTCTCTAACAATAGTCAATAAATCTCAAATTACTTACTATATTAAAGAGAAGCTTATTGCTTAAGCTGAACCTACTTCAATTAATGTAGAGTCGTGAATCACTATCAAGTTTCTTCAAGTTAATTCCCAAGCCACTCAACAAGAGATTAAGCAATCATATCGACGTTTGGCAAAGCAGTTTCATCCCGATAAACAACTAGAAACTCAAAACTGCGATCGCATTATTGCTCTTAATGCTGCTTATGAAGTATTGAGCAATATTAAAAGTAGACGTTCCTATGATCGTCAACAGCAGCTTCAAACCAACGATTTTTGGGTTAGCCGACAGGAAGAAATGCCGCTGCTCAAAGACAATATCAACAGCAGCGTACCTCTGCACAACCAGAAATCAGCTATCAACAGTGGCTACAGGAAATCTATTTTCCGATTCATCGTCTGGCAAATAAGATTCTTGAACCTCTGGAAACAGAAATTGATAATTTATCAGCCGATCCCTTTCATGATGATTTAATGTCAGATTTTGAAGCTTATTTGGATACTTGTGATGAGTATTGGCAACAGGCACAGCAAAAGCTATCATCTCAGCCTAATCCAGCTCAACTGGCAGGAGTCGCCAGTAATCTTTATTACTGCCTCAATCATATTGGCGACGGTATTAAAGAATTAAAGTGGTTTACCATGAATTACAATGACCAGTATCTTCACACTGGGCAGGAGATATTTAGAATTGCCCATAAAATGCATAGCCAAGCTCAGGAAAGAGCAGTATCCTGTAACTTGAACCATAAAGTGGGAATAGTGGAATCATTAAATGGGATAGTTAAAACTCTAAAAGTCAGTAAATTCGTCAACTAAATTTTTGACAGGGAAAATTTTTTGAATCATAAAATGAGACTTATACTGAAAATAGAAGCATAAAGTGAGACTAAATAAGTTAAAATCAGCTTGAAAAGAACAGCTATTCCGAGAGCGGAAGTGCCATGCTAAACAGCTCACAGTTTCGTGATTGGTGTCTCAAGCTTCAATTAAAAGAGTCCACAAGAGAACAAATCCAACAAATTCGCTCTTCACCGCCCTCTCGGAGAGTACAAAGTCGGAGAGGAAATGTTAGTGGTCGCTATCCCAGTCAAAAAATGGGGGTGACTATTCAATTTGAAAGCCATCATCATGAACTCGCAGGGATTTATTCAATGGAATACGACAGCGAGGTACTCGAATATTATGACCAACCACCAAGGATTAAGTTGAACTACGAAAGTGCGTCGGGTCGTCAGGTAGGAGTAGAGCATACTCCTGATTTTTTTGTGATACGTCAAGAGCGTGCTGGTTGGGAAGAATGGAAAACAACACAAGAATTGACACAACTGACAGTAAAGATGCCCAACCGCTACCAGCAAGTTGAACCAGGTCGATGGCAGTGTCCTCCAGGGGAAGACTATGCAAATGTTAGGGGGCTTTACTACCTGGTTCGCACAGAAACTGAAATTGATTGGTATCTTCAACGAAATCTATACTTCTTGGAAGATTACTTTCGAGCTTCTACAGAGTTAGACACGCCAATATCTAACCAAGAAAAAATTATGGGGTTAGTAGCAACGCAACCAGGAATAACACTATCAAAGCTACTGGAATTGCAATTTAACCCCGACGAAATTTACAGGCTAATCGCGACCAAGAAACTCTACATTGATTTGAGTGCTGCGGATTTAGCCAGTGAAGCGAAAAAAGTTCAACTCTTTCTTTCTGTTGAAACAGCCTATTCAATTCCCCAACCAATTAAATCAGAAAATTTTGGGGACACAAACAACCAGATATTGGTTAAACCAACTGTCGGAAGTCAGATAATTTGGGATGGAATTGATTGGCGAGTTCTCAACTTGGGTTCGACAGAGGTAACATTATTAAATTCGCCACAAAATCTCATTAACTTATCGATTACAGTTTTTGAAGAATTGATAAGCTCAGAAAAAATCACTGTAATCAGTAATAAAACTCAGAACCAGAGCCAGATTTATTCAGAAATTATTGATGCTAGTGAGTCAGATTGTGCAGAAGCAAATCGACGTTATCGGATTGTTGCACCTTACCTTATCGGCTCTTCTCCTAGAAATAAAAACGTTCCTAGAAGTAGTTTTTATCGTTGGATTCAAAGTTGGAAAGAAGCCGAACAAACAAAAGGTTACGGCTATCTTGGTTTGCTGCCTCGAAACAGCAAAAAAGGTAATCGACAATCAAAATTACCTACCTTGACCCTGAAACTGATGGACGAATATATTGCCCAGGACTATGAAACTTACAAACAGAAAGGCAAAAGAGCAGTATATGGAGCTTTAGTCAATGCTTGCGAACAGCAAAACACCGCAGTTCCCAGCTATAAAACTTTTCTCAAATTTTGTAATAGTAGACCTGACTACGAACAAACAAAAAAACGTCAGGGTTCTCGTGCTGCATACAAATACGAACCTTTTTACTGGGAATTAGAATTTACCACACCGCGACATGGAGACCGTCCTTGGGCTATTTGCCATCTAGATCATACTCAGCTAGATATCGAATTAGTTTCCTCGAAAACTCAAGCAATATTAGGTCGTCCTTGGGTAACTTTCTTAAGTGATGCCTATTCTCGGCGAATTTTAGCTCTTTATCTAACTTTCGACCCTCCATCGTATCGTAGTTGCATGATGGTGATGCGAGACTGTGTTCGTCGTTCTGGGCGTTTCCCTCAATGTTTGGTAGTGGACGGCGGAAAAGAATTTAGTAGCATTTATTTTGAAAGGCTACTGGCAATGTATGAATGTACCTCAAAAACTAGACCAGGGGGGAAACCACGTTTTGGTTCTGTGTGCGAGCGTCTTTTCGGAACTGCCAACACCATGTTCATTCACAATTTGGCAGGTAATACGCAAATTACGAAAAACTCTCGTCAGGTTACGACTGCTGTTAATCCACGTCGTCATGCAGTT